>CAMWXM010000040.1 GCA_947178195.1 uncultured Ruminococcus sp. | reverse complement strand
GTCAAAAATGCGCTGAGATCATTGGTCGGTTAGCGCTTTATCTGAATTATAAAGGGGGGATATGGCTTGCCGGATTCATCAGAAGAAAAAACCGAGAAAGCCACCCCGAAAAAACGATCTGACCAACGAAAAGAAGGTAATGTATTTCAAAGTAAAGAAATCCTTATTGCGGCGTCCCTTGTCGTTACTTTTGTGTCATTCAGATTTCTTTATCCGATAATCGAATCGGCTTTATCAGATAACATCAAATCGTTTTTCCGGCTTGCGGGAAGCATGGATGTAATAAACGATTCGGATTTGTCTCAGCTGTTTATCAGCGGCATTATTACATTCGCTATAGCAGCAGTGCCTCTGCTTCTGATAGCAAGCATTATTGCTGTTATTGTTACTGTTGCCCAGACAAGGGGACTTGTTACCTTTAAGTCTCTCAGACCAAAATTCAGCAGAATGAATCCGATGAGCGGACTAAAAAACATGGTTTCCCTAAAGGGAATGGTGGAACTTCTTAAATCAATTATTAAAATTGTAATTTTATTTTATATTATTTATCTTACTATTGGGGGAGAGATAAATAAAATACCTAAAATGATTGATATGTCAGTTGGCGAATCAGTTTCGGTGATAGGTCAGTTGATATGGGATATTGCTTTGAAAATAATGATAGCTTTTGCATTTGTCGCAGGCTTTGATTTCTTGTATCAGAAATGGTCCTATGAAAAACAATTGCGTATGACAAAACAGGAGGTCAAGGAAGAATATAAAATGACTGAAGGCGACCCTAAAATAAAGGGTCAGATCAAACAAAAACAACGTGAAATGTCAAGACAGCGTATGATGCAGGCTGTTCCGGAAGCAAACGTTGTTATCAGAAATCCTACTCATTACGCAGTAGCTTTAAAATATGATCATGATAAAAACCGTGCGCCTATAGTTGTGGCAAAGGGCGAGGATTTTATGGCTCTGAAAATTATTGAGATAGCTGAGGAGCATAATATCGTAATTATGGAAAATAAGCCGCTGGCAAGGGCGCTTTATGCAGAGGTCGGTATCGATATGGAAATACCGCCGGAATTTTATAATCCGGTCGCCGAGGTCCTGGCTTATGTATACAGTCTAAATGAAAAGGAATTGAATTAATTTTGAAAAAGATACTAAGTATGTTCACAAACAGCGTTGCAGCGTTTGTAATTGTAATCGTATTCTTAATTATTATACCGCTGCCAACGCCTGTTCTGGATTTTATGTTCATTATGCAGCTGGCGCTTTCGCTTGTAATTTTACTTATGACTATGTATGTAAAAAGAGCACTTGATTTTGCTGTATTTCCTACGTTGCTTCTTGTTACGACTCTTTTGCGACTGGGACTTAATATTTCTTCTACCCGTTCCATTCTTACAAACAGCGGATATGCGGGAGAGGTTGTAAAAACCTTTGGACAATTTGTTATCAGGGGAGACGTTGTTGTCGGTCTTGTTATATTCCTTATTATCGTATTGGTTCAGTTTCTTGTTATTACAAAGGGTTCTGAGCGTGTTGCTGAAGTATCGGCAAGATTTACACTTGACGCTATGCCCGGTAAGCAAATGGCTATCGACGCAGACCTAAGCTCGGGACTTATTGATGAACAGACCGCAAGAATGCGACGTAACGATATTCAGCGTGAAGCAAGCTTTTTCGGAGCTATGGACGGTGCGTCCAAATTCGTTAAGGGCGACTCCATTATGTCCATCGTCGTTACCTTTATAAACCTGATAGGCGGTATCGTTATCGGATTTTTAAACGATGGCGGAAGCTTTATGGATATTATCCAGACTTATAGTACCGCTACCTGCGGCGACGGTCTTATGTCACAGATACCGGCACTTTTAGTATCAGTTTCAACAGGTATGCTTGTAACTCGTTCTTCTGCTGAGGCAGATATGAACAGCGACTTTATCAAGCAGTTCAGACGTCAGCCTATCGCTCTTATTATCGGCGGTATTGCTCTTATATTCCTTATGTTTATCGGATTTCCGCCGGTTCAGATCCTTATTATGTCGGCTATACTTATTGGTGGTGGTTTTCTTCTCCTCAGAAGAGAAAAACAGTATGTTCCTGACGACGCTATGCTTATGGAGGAGGAAATGCCTTCAGAGCAGATCACCAGCGAGGCGGAATACTACAGAAATATTGACAATCTTTACGAGCTGCTTAATGTTGAGCAAATAAAAATTGAATTCGGCTACAGCCTTATACCTCTTGTTGATGAAAGCAGCGGCGGTAACTTCTTGGATCGTGTGGTTATGTTCAGAAAACAGTACGCATTGGAAATGGGTATCGTTATTCCGCCGGTACAGCTAAAAGACAGTGGTCAGATAAATCCGAATCAGTATTCTATCTGTATAAAGGGCGAGGAGGTCGCAAGAGGCGATATTCTGGTGGATCATTACCTTGGACTTGCACCTTCCGAAGAAGAGGATACCGTTGACGGAATCGATACTATCGAACCGGCATTTGGCATTAAGGCTAAATGGATAAGCGATGATAAAAAGGTCAAAGCAGAACTTCTGGGATATACCCTTATCGACCCGGTTTCGGTTATTATTACTCATCTGTCCGAAATTATCAAGGCTCATGCTTATGAATTGCTTAACCGTGCCGAAATAAATAATATGCTTGAAAATCTCAGAAAAACTAATGAAGCTCTGGTCAATGACACTGTTCCTACGGTTATTACTGTTGGCGATCTTCAGAAGGTTCTTTGCAGACTTCTTCAGGAACAGGTTCCGGTAAGAGATATGGAAACGATTCTTGAAACACTGGGAGATTACGGAGCTAAAATTAAGGATACGGATATGCTTACGGAATATGTACGCCAATCCCTTAAGCGTACTATTTCACATAAATTTGCAGACGCAGATCAGCTTAAAGTCATCAGTCTTGATGCTAAGGTTGAAAATCTTATTATGGGCGCTGTTAAAAAGATGGACAGCGGTTCATATCTGGCTCTTGATCAGGAAAGCATCCAGAGCATTATTATGGCTACTACAGCTCAGATCGAAAGAATACGTGATATTGTTCCGTCACCGGTTATTCTTACATCGCCTATTGTAAGAATTTATTACAAAAAGCTTATTGATCAGTTCTGTCCTAACGTTAATGTATTATCATTTAATGAAATAGATTCGCATATACAGATACAGGCTCTTGGAACTATTGAAATTTAACGTGAAATTTAATAAAAAATAAAAATATTTCAATAAATTTCAAGAAAATATGATAAAACTCTTGCTATAATCGCTTTTTTGCAATATAATATAAGAAGGAGGAATAAAGATGAATCAGCTTGACACACAGAAAAAGATGTCAGAAGAAGAGTTTTTACGCCTCCATGCAAAATATAAGGCCAGCGGAGATATATCTGTCCGTAACCGTATTGTTATGGCTTATGGATATATTGCTAAAATTGCTGCGCTTCAGTTAAGAGGTGCTGTAAGCTCTCAGGCACAAATCGAAGATATGGTAAATCATGGAATGATAACACTGATAGACTGCGTTGATAAATACGACCCTTCAAGAGAGGCTAAGTTTGAATCATATGCTTTTCTGAGGGTAAAGGGCGGAATTATTGACCTTATCAGAAAACAGGACTGGATTCCCAGAAGAGTAAGGGTAAATTCCAAAAAAATTAACGATACATATAATCAGCTCCATGCGGAGCTGAAACGCCAGCCCACTTCGGAAGAGCTTGCAGATAAACTTGGGATCACAGTGGAAAAGCTGGAAAAATATAATTGTGAAATTGCTAATTCCTCTGTATATTCCTTTGAGGAGCTTATTCAGAATGTATCACAGATGGGAAATGTTCTTGAAAACAGTACCATGGATGATATAACTCCTGAAAAAAGAACCTTGAAAAAAGAATTGAGGAGAATTCTGATCGACGCTATAGATGAGCTGACAGATAAGGAAAGGCTTGTAATTACTCTTTATTTCTTTGAAAATCTGAATCTTGCCGATATTGCGAAGGTTCTTGATGTCAGTGTTCAGAGAGTGTCACAGATAAACACCAAAGCGATCAATAAATTAAGGTCAAAAATGAACGGTTATATATTTAACTGAGAAAGGATAATTATATGCTATCAGGTTTTTACAGCGCTGCCTCAGGTATACTTGTTCAGCAGAGAAATATCAACGAGATAGGTAATAACCTTACCAATTCTCAGACTGTCGGCTATCGTAGCCGCAGAGTTATTCAAACAACTTTCGAACATAATCTGCTGACAAGATATGAAGGCGGAAAATATACCAGAATAGGCGAGGGTGATCCGGTGTCTCTTGTTGACATTGTTGATACTAATTTTGATGGAAATTCACTTGAGGAAACTGAGTGGCCCTATGATATGGCTATCGTTGGCGAGGGATTCTTTAATATTCAGGGTCAGGAAAGACAGTTCCTTACAAGAAACGGTAATTTTAATATAGACGATGAAGGTTATCTTGTTCTCGATGGTATCGGCAGAGTAATGGGCGAAAGCGGAGACCTTTATATCGGCGGCTCTGATTTCAGAGTTACCGAAGAAGGATATGTTTTTGACCAGAATAACAGATATGTCGACAGACTTCTTATTACTCAGCCTACTGACGACGCTCAGATATATAAATTCAACAATGGAATGTTTGTTGCAGATAACGCTGAGGTTTATGAAAATCCTACCATTTATCAGAAAACGCTGGAGCGTTCAAATGTTGATATGAACCTTGAATATACAAGACTTATAGAGGCACAGAGATGCTTGCAGTCATGTGCAACTGCTCTGTCAACAGTAGATAATATGAATTCAAGAGCAGCGTCTATATCAAGTATTAGTTAATAAGGAGAAAAATTTATGAATACTGCCTTTTATACGGGTGCATCGGGTTTGCGTGCTCATCAGTTTGCAATCGATGTGACTTCACATAACCTTGTAAACGTAAATACATATGGATATAAGGCTACAATTCCGGAATTTCGGGAACTGCTTTATTCAAATATGGATATAAATAAAAACAGAGAGCTTAATGGTGATGATAAAGTCCTTGCGGGACATGGTGTCAAGCTTTCTAATCAGGATCTGAATTTTACTCAGGGACCTCTTTATAATTCCGGTTATCAGCTTGATTTTGCTATTACTGGCGATGGACTTGGACTTTTTGCTGTTGACCGCAGAGGTGTGATAGAATATACAAGAAGCGGTTCTTTTGACCTTAGTATTGAAGGAGAGAATGAGGACGCTTATCTGGTAACGCCTGACGGTGCTTATGTGCTGGACAGAAATTATGAGCGTATTTTGGTTCCTTATCAGCGTGATACTAACGTTATTGAAACTGAGGGTCTTGCAGATAGGTTGGGAGTTTTTACATTTTCAAATCCTTATGGGCTTCAGAGAAGAAATTTTGAAAGCTTTCTTCCTACCGATATTTCAGGCGAACCAGAGGTTGCGGCAGACGATCTTTATAAAATTTATGAGCATTCGCTGGAACGTTCAAATGTTGATATAGCAAAGGAATTTGTTGATGTTATAATTTCTCAGAAGGCATATCAATTTTCAGCAAGAGTTGTCACTACTGCTGATGAGATAGAACAAGTGGCGAACAGCCTCAGGAAATAATATAATATAAAGGCAGCACCGCACGATCTGTATGATAGTGCGGTATTGCCAAAGGGAATTTTGCAAGGGTTTTGCCTTTGCAGAATCCGCCTTTAATGCTATGACGATTCATAAAAATAATATAACAAGTAATGATTTGCTGTACTATTTTTGTGAATTATTAACAAATATTTTGTATAATAAAAACTTTCAGGAGGTCTTGGCAGGTCAATACAGTAAATGTGAAAGGGGGAATTACTTTGGCTGATATAATCAGAGCGGCAACGCCTATAACCAATAAAAATATCGTGCAGCCTATGAGAGAACATCTCAGCGCAGATATAGCTCCCTTTGATGTTTCGGATATGTCAAAGATTTCCAAAACACGTCCTGATTCAGAGCTTCTTGAACAAAATAACGGTAATATTGAAAAGCAGATGGCGCCGGAAGTTCTTCTGGATATGCTTAAAGATCCTACCGTTACTGTTAATTTTATAAGAAATATTTTAATGCTGCAGGAAATTATTGGCGTGATTTCAATGCAGAATCATCCGGTTACGGAGGAATTTGAACAGCTTTTTAATGAGCTTGCCGTAAAGCCGGAAAAGCTTGCTGAAGAGCTAATTAACCAGGAACAGGATTCTACTGCTTTTAAAGGCGATTTATTTGACACATTGCGTGATATGATAAAAGAAAATCCTACTGATGAGGTTAAAACGGCGGTTACTAATTTGCTGAAGGCGGTCAATACGGAAAACTGTAAGCCGGAAATTTTAAAGGCTCTTTCCGGTACAATGACATATCTGTCGGAAACACTTTCACCTAATAGGCACCTGTCCGAAAGACTGCATATACTGGCTGAAAAATTTGCCGCCCCGGACGCTGAAAAAAATTTTGCTCAGCTGAAAACTGATACGGCACAGATGATAAGGGATATAAGTCGGAGCATTATGTTTAACGGTAAACTTTCAAGCCTTTGCTCAATGATCACTTATAACCTTTCAAGATATAACACAAATACGGATTTTCTGAGCGAGGCGGCAAGAGATGTTATGGCGTTTATCCCTGAGGACGATGCAAGAACCAACTTTTTGCAGAGGCTTTATGATTGTCTTGCAGGCTTTGAAAGAGGAAATACTAATTCAAAGGTTCTGGATACTCTTGTTAAAATTCTCCATAAGCAGACTAACAGCGAAAGCGTTATGCAATTGAAGGGGGAAAGTGTGGAATCGGTTATCCATTCTCTTTTGTCTTCTCCAAGTAATTTCACGCCGCTTTTGCATTTTGTTATACCTATTGATGATGGTATTTTTAAGGCGTTTGGGGAAATGTGGATAAACCCGGACGAGGAAGAGAAAAAAACTAAAAAAAAATCCAAATCAATTTCGGGAATAGACGAACGTATGATACACATGCTCCTTGTTTTTGATATTCCTGATGTGGGAAGATTTGAAACGGAGCTTTGGGTCAAAGGTAAAAAAATTAATATGGATATTTTTTGTCCGCCGATTATGGATAATTATACTAACGAGCTTTCAGCAGACCTCAGAAAAAGTATCGATTTTTCAGGCTATAGCTTTGATGAAATAAAAGTGGGAAAGCTTGAAAAAACCCGCTCGTTGGTAGAGGTTTTTCCGACTCTTCCGCAAAAAAGAACCGGTATCAATGTTAAAATATAATTAAATATAATCCTGAGAAATGATTCCCTTTTAAATCGGGACAGAAACGGTTAGAAACCGTTGGTCTCTCCAAAACTTTATTAGTAAAATTTTAAACTGAAACAGGTGATTAAGTTGTCTGATATGTCTATAATGACCACGCCTATAATTAATAATAACAATAATATACAGCCGTCAAGAGAACAGATAAGTATGGAGTCTACTCCTTTGGAAACGTCTGAAAGAATGAGGGCTGATAAAGCATATTCGGATATGGCTCTTATAAATCAGAACAACAGCGGTGTTTCACGTCAGATGACTCCCGAGGTTCTGGGAGCTTTGCTTAAGGATCCGAATGTAACAGTTAATTTTATTAAAAATATAGCTGCACTTAAAGAAATAATCGGCGATATATCTGCCCAGGATATGATAAGCGCAGAAGAGTTAGAGCAGATTTTTAACGAATTTACTATAAAGTCTGAAAATCTTGCTCAGGAATTCTTAGAACAGGAACAGGTATCTTCAGCTTTTAAAGGTAATTTATTTGACAGTCTGAGGGAATTAATGAAGGAAAATTCCGACCCAAGGCTGCAGAGGGCTATTACAAATTTTTTGAAAGCGATAAATAATGAAAATTCTAATCCTGAAATTTTAAAAACACTTTCGGGAAATTTGAGTTATCTTTCAAATATTCTTATTTCGGATAAGGCTATGTCGGAAAAATTACAGACTCTGGCGGAAAAATTTGCTTCTCCCGATGCAGAAAAGAATTTTTCGCAATTAATGAACGAGACAAAGCAATTGCTTAACCTTATTACTAAAAATGTGCCGCCGGATAGTAAGCTTACAAATCTTTGCTCAATGATAAAATATAACCTATCAAAATTTAATTCAAATACCGATATATTAAGTAAATCGTTAAAAAATATTATGCAGTTTATTCCGGAAAGAGAACAGCGGAATGAATTTATGCAAAAGCTTTTTGAAAATCTTTCGGGTTTTGAAAACAGAAGCTTTGATTCTAAAACTCTCGATGCTTTGTTTAAATTTTTTCAGAGTAATGAGAATGATTTGCAGCCAGCACAGCAGGGTGGGGGAGAGACTGTCAAAACTCTTTTGAATACCGAAAATCCCGTAAATCCTGAAAAAAATGAAGCTGAACAGACTGTCGAAAGTATGGAAACAAGAGCTGGTTTGTCTTTACCGATTCGTGATACAGAAATAATAAAGGAATTTGAACAGGCTTTCAGAGATATGGACGTGGAATCTGAAAATATTGACAATTTGTTGTCTGCGTTGAAAAATTCTGAAACGGCAAAGGAATTTGTACAGGTTCTGAGGTATACAGTTCAGAATGCTGATAATTTTGCAGATGAATTTTTAAATTCCGATTCTGGTAATACGGTATTCAAGGGCGAAATATTCGACCAATTGAGAAATCTGGTTAAAAATAGCAACGACCCTGATTTGCAGACAGCAGTAAAAAATCTTTTGAAAAATATTTTTATTGAAAATAGTAAACCCGAAATTATGCAGTCTCTTACTGAGAAATTGCCTGATATTGAAAAGTTGTTTTCTCAGGACAGCAATAGTCTGAATCAGGAAAATGCTCTCAATGAAGAAAATGCTTTTAGTGGGCTTACAAAAGAAATTGCAGAATTTATTCAGTCTGATAAGGGAAAGACTGAATTTATACAAAAGGCTGAACAATTTTTCGCTGAGTTGAAAAATGAGAATGCTGATGCTGATTCTGAAATATTGAATACTATTGTTAAAATTTTTCGGAATCATGTTGACGATGATGGCCTTATGCAACTTAATGATAAAAGCACCGGAGCAGCCGTTTATTCGATGATATCAGAGGAAAGTCCAGAGGCTGCCGGTGAATTGGAACAGGCTTTTGAAAAGCTTGTTGCTGAATCTGAAACGCTGGCAAATGAATTCGTCAGCTCTGAAAAAGCTTCTTCGGTATTTAAAGGCGAGCTGTTTGACGATCTGAAGCAATTAATAGAAGAAAGTAACGACTCGGAACTGAAAAAGGCTGTTGTGAATTTATTGAAGGCTATTAATATTGAAAATAATAAGCCGGAAATTTTAAAATCCTTTTCAGATGTTATGACTGATATTTCGCAGAAGCTTATGCAGGACAAGAGCCTGTCGGGGGAAGTGCATAATTTGCCAGAGGGTAATATTCTCGGAAATGCGCTTAAAGAGGTTTTGGAATTTATTCCCGATGAACAGTCAAGAGCTGAGCTTTTACAAAAGCTGTATGACGGTGCATTGGTATTTAAAAGTGAAGATAATGATTCAAAAGCGTTGAACACTCTTGTGAAAATACTTCAGAAACAGGCTGACAGCGAAAATATCATGCAGATGAAAGGTGGGAATATCAGCGGCGTTATCCGTTCGCTGCTATCATCGCCGGGGAATTTTACTCCGCTACTTCATTTTGTTATACCTCCTGTTGATGAGGGGATATTTAATGCTTTCGGGGAAATGTGGATAAATCCTGACGAGGAGGATAAAAAAATCAATAAGGATTCTGAATCGTCGTCAGACTCTGATGAGCGCATGATGCATATGCTGCTTGTTTTCGATATTCCAGATGTGGGAAGATTTGAAACTGAGCTATGGGTCAGGGGCAAAAAAATCAATATGTCCCTTTTGTGTCCTCCGTCATTGGAAAAATATACCGATGAGCTTTCGACAGACTTGAAAAACAGTATAAACTTTTCTGAATATTTTTTTGATGAAATAAAGGTGGGAAGGCTTGAGAAAAATCGCTCTCTTATCGAGGTCTTTCCCGTACTTCCGCAAAAGAGGAATGGTATTAATGTTAGAATATAATAAAAAAAATAAAGCAGTCGCTTTGAAATATAATTCCGAGACAGATCAGGCACCTGTAATTATTGCTTCGGGTTATGGCGAGGTCGCAAATAAAATTATCAATATTGCTGAACAGAATGGTATTCCTGTCTATCGTGACGATAGTGCGGCTTCACTTATGTGCATGCTTGACGTTGGAAGCACTATTCCACCTGAGCTTTATGAAGTTATTGCTGCGATTTATTGTCAGCTGTTGAAAAGTACAACTGATCTGAGGAACGGAAAAAGCAAAAAAACTAAATAATTAGGAGGACTGAATAAATGGCTGAACTGCTTATTTCAAACGAATATGCTGAATCTGTTTGCGAAATAAAAACCATGAATAATACTATGATCGCAATTGGTAAGGTTAAAGGCGTCACTGAAAAATATATAAAAATATACAGCAATAAAAATGAACTCAGAATTCTGAGCTTCGGAGAAGAAGTAAAAGTTAATATTTTTAATACAAAACTGGGATTCAAGGTCATAATGGGGTATGTTTATACATCCACCAGGGGAGAAATGAGTCTTATAAATTCCTGTGTTATTGCAGATAAGGAAAAACGCAGATTTTTCCGTGTGGATATGGATATTGACGCAAAAATTATTTACAGAAAAAGAGGTCCGTCACAGGAGGTTGATGTTAAGATTCTTGACATGAGTCTCAGCGGAATAAGATTTAAGTCCGAGCATGAATTTAAGGTGGGTACTATAGTTTCGGCAGTTATAAATCTTAATTCCGACAGCAAGGGTAAACCCAAAAATTATACTCTGCCCTGCAAAATAATAAGAACGATCGAAAGCGATGATGCGAATTTTGTTCAGTACGGCTGTGAATTTACAGAAAATAACGGCGATTCCTCCGATGAATTATGTTCGTTTTTGTTTAAAAAGCAAAGGGAATACTTAAACAGCAGAAGATGATGATTTTATAATATTTTACTCGGAGGTGCATTTTATGGCTCTTGAATTTTTAAAAAAAGGTCTGTTTAAAAAAAATAAAAATGTTAAAAAAAATGATGTTTCAAATGATAAACCAACTGAAAATGACACTACTGAAGTTTTACAGCAGGAAATTACAGATGTGCAGCCGACAAGATCGGTTTCAAAGGATGATATTGCAAAAATTATAATGGATAATATGGAGATATCACCGAACACTCCTTTAAAGCTTTTGTGGAATATCTTTTATCAGGATACAAATAAGATTTTTAATCCTATGGAGTATGCTTTTGAGCCGCTGATACAAACAAATTTAAAGATAAATGAGATAATTGACGGAAACGGTAAATATATTGAATATGATGAAAATCAAGCCGATTTTGCCGGATTTGTAAAGCATGTTCAGGTTTCTGCACTCAAGCTTATAAAGGAGCTTGTTCAGACATCGGGTGGCGGAAATATTGATAAATTTATTAATGATATGGATATTGCGCAATTTGAATCTGTTCTTGATGAGTACGGTAGCTACAGATCTTTTGATGAATATAAAAACTTTGTCGGGGGTAAATCATCAGCATCGGGAAAAACTGCCGAGGACGCCAGACCTTTTATACATGTTTCAAAAAATAAAATGCATGCGTGGCTTATGGTTATTCCGCCCGTAAACGGCGGCGCAGATATAAATGCGGAGGATATAGAAAATCTGCTTAACGAAAATACTGTTGTAAGCGGAGTAAATAAGTCTTTGATTACGGAAATTTGTAAAGATAAAAAATATTTTGCCTTTTTTGAAATTGCAAAAGGAGAATATGCTGTCAACGGTAAGGACGGCTATATTGTGGATAAATTCCCGAGACATAATAATATAAATATCCGTGAGGATGAAAAGGGAAATCTCAATTATAAGGAGCTTAACAACGTAAGAAGTGTTCATCACGGAGAAATTATCTGCGAGGTTTACTACCCTGTAGAGGGAACTGACGGAAAGCGTATTGACGGAAAGGTCGTTGCAGCAGTTAAGGGTAAGCAGCCGAAAATTCCTAATGGAAAAAATGTCGTTTTTAACGAGGACAAAAGTCTGCTTATTGCTGAAAAGGACGGCGAACTGCTGTTCAAAGACAATGTGTTTATGATAAACGAACTGCTGACCATTGAAAACGACGTTGATAATGCAAGCGGAAATATTGATTTTGCCGGAAATGTTCTTATAAAAGGCGACGTCCGTGAAGGATTTTCAGTAAAGGCAGAAGGAAATATTACTATTCAGGGTACGGCGGAAGGCGCAACTCTTGAAGCAAATGGGGATATTAATATAACTCATGGAATGAACGGCGGTGGAAAAGGCATTATACGTGCTGAAGGAAATATAAAATGCATATTCCTTGAAAACTGTAATGCATACGCCAAAGGAACTATTACCGTGGATCAGGTCATGTATTCGGAAATATCCAGCGGAGACAGCATAACTATCTCGGGTAAAAAAGGCTCGGTTACAGGCGGTAAAATTATTGCCGCAAAATCTATTACGGCTAATGTTATCGGAGCTGCAAATAATTCTTATCTGAAAACGGATATCGTTCTGGGTTGTTCGCCTGAAATGATAAAGCAGCAGCTTACTTTAAACCATAACCTTAAAGAAGTAAGCGATAAGCTTTTTAAGGTCAATCAGGATATAAAATACATCGAGGATAATATAGATCATATGCCCGAAGATCGCATTAAAAAGCTGGATCAGCTTAAGGTTCAGCAGAATTTTATGAGTATGCAAAAGGAAAATCTTGAGAAAAAACTTGATGTTCTTACTAAAGAAATGGAAGAAACTACAAAAGCATGCAAATTCAAGTGTAAAACATTGAATCCAATAATTAATTTTAAGGTCGGTGAAAATACTTACACTCTTAATAAGCAGCTTATGGAATGTAGTTTATTCAGAAAAGATAATGTGGTGGTGCTTTGTAGTACGAGTTTGGTTGAAAATATCCTGTTTTAGGCAAAATCAACAAAAAAATAGGGGCTTATTTGTACAAAAATTGGACTTTAATTTTTGTGGGATCGAGCGATATATAATTTGTAAGCAAAATAAATCGGGTTTCCTAAAGAAAGGGCCCTTCTTGATGGAATAGTCCGATGAATTTTCTCATATTAAAAAGAAGCATGGATGCTTCGAAAAAAATTATTTATATATAACATGGAGGTATATTCTTATGGGAATGGTAGTTAGAACTAATGTTAACGCATTAAATTCACACAGAAACTTAAACAAAAACAACAAGGCTAATGCTAAGTCACTTGAAAAATTAGCTTCAGGTTACAAAATCAACCGTGCAGGCGATGACGCTTCAGGTCTTGCAATTTCTGAAAAAATGAAAGCTCAGATCAAAGCTTTAGGTACAGCTTCAGCTAACTGTGACGACGGTATTTCAATGATTCAGACAACTGAAGGCTACATGGGTGAAATCCATGACATGCTCAACAGAATGGTTGAACTTGCTGAAAAATCTGCTAATGGTATCAATCAGGATTCAGGTCTTACAGGTGCTTCAGCTTACGGTGTTTCTAGTGATGGTTCATTAAACGCTGGTACAGATAGAGCTGCTCTCCAGGCAGAAATGGATCAGCTTTGTGCTGAAATCGACAGAATTGCTCTTACAGCTAACTTCAACGGCAACAAGCTCCTCAACGGTAATCTTGATGCTTCAAGTGGTGCTGGTGCTTCTGTTGCTAAGGCAGACGGTTCTGGTTTCGATACAGGCGTAAGCGCAAAGGCTGTTTCACTCCAGATTGGTGAAACATCTAACAAGGCTGATAAGCTTACAGTAAGTATCAAGAGAATGACAACTGACAGACTCTTCTCATCAATGACTACAGGCGTTTCATATAACAATGCAAGTGGTTCAGGCATGACAAATGCTTCATTAACTATTGCTAATGGTTCAACAGGTGCTAACACAGTTAATGTTGGCGATACTGCTACACGTGGTTCTGCAAGTTCATGGGTAAGTGGTGTATCAGTTAACATTTCTGATCAGGCAATGGCTTCAAAGGCTGCTGAAATGATCCGTGATGCAATCAATGAAGTATCACTCCAGAGAGCTCAGCTTGGTGCTACTCAGAACAGACTTGATTACACAATCAATAACCTTGATACAGCTAAGGAAAATATGGAAACAGCTAATAGCCGTATCCGTGATACAGACATGGCTAAGGAAATGATGAGCTACACTCAGAGCAATGTACTTACACAGGCTGCTCAGGCTATGTTGGCTCAGGCAAATACTCAGCCTCAAAACGTTCTCCAGTTGTTACAGTAATTTGTTCTGTGATTATTGCTTACAATTTAGTTTTAATAACTATTATAACCCGTCCTTTAAAGAGGGCGGGTTATTTTAATTAAAATATATTTATTGATATTAAAGTTTTAGCCTGTGAAGGTTTTAATATAAGTAAATTGGGAGAAATTTATGAAATCAAATGTTAAAAAAATTAAAAAAGATAAAAATAAAATAATACTTTCTATAGGAATGATAGTTAAAAATGAGGAAAAGCATCTTGAAAAATGTCTTTCTGCCTTAAAAAAACTTCTTGACAATGTTCCAAGCGAACTTATAATTGTTGATACGGGTTCCACAGATAAAACAAAGGAAATAGCATTGAAATATACTGATAAAGTATATGATTTTGAATGGATAAACGATTTTGCCGCTGCAAGAAATTGTGGTCTTGAAAAAGCTGTAGGGGAATGGTTTATGTTCATAGATGCCGATGAATATTTGGATGAAAACTGTGAGGAAATGATTCAATTCTTTACAATGCCCGAGGTTAATCAAAAATATAATTCGGCAAGTATTATGTTATACAATTATACAAATAATCCAAAAAAGGCGGGAAATCAGTTTTTAGCACCAAGAGTTGTTCGCAGAACAGAGGATGTTGCATTTCATGATGCGATTCATGAATGGCTTCCACAGCCAAATCCTCATGGATATTTTTCAACTGTATTTCATCATTATGGATATTCATATGAAAACCAAGAGGAAAGAAATAAAAAAGCTGATAGAAATACTTTGCCTCTTCTTGAGGAGTATAAAAAACAACCGGAAGATTTGAGAGTTTTGGCTCATCTTTGCGATGCTACAAGCAGTGATAAATACTTTAAAACATATGACGATAAACACAGATATTATTTGGAATATATGGAACAGGCAAGAAAACGGCCAAATGAACCATATGCTGCTAATGCATTTTATAAAACTGCTATTTTTTACAGCAGATATGATCAGAATAAAAAAGCCTTGGAAGTAATTGACGAATTTTTTGAGGTATATCCTGACAATAAAACAGTAATTAACATATCGATTTATTATGTTAGAATATCTATTTTTATGGCATTGAATGATTATAAAAATGCTTATGAAAATATAAAAGAATATTTAAAACTTTATAAACAATATACTGACGGTGAAATAAGTGCATTAGATTTAAGATATTGTGTATTAGAT
>CAMWXM010000039.1 GCA_947178195.1 uncultured Ruminococcus sp. | reverse complement strand
CCTGAATGTTATTGTTATATATATGAAAAAACTAATAATTTGTTACAAAAATTAAGGGAGGGAGTAAAAACATGGGTTTCTAAAGAGGTATATAAAAAAATGGATGTGTCCATCTGGGTTTATGATGATATCAGAGTAAATGCCTTTGCAGCATATTATGAAGGAAAGAATTATATAGCATTATCAGTAGGATTATGTCAAAAGTTTTTTGACGCTGCAAAAGAATTTGTTCAAGATGAGAATTTAGAAAAAGTATTTAAAATAAGTGTAGAAAAAATAGACGGTTTTATACAACTTTTATATATGTATATGTTAAATTTTATTATTGCTCATGAGTTTGGACATATAGTTCATGGTCACCTTTTAGCAGACTCTGATAAAGGTTTTATTGATGAAATACACTATGAAAAAGAAAAAATCAAAAATGAAGATAAATGGAAAACTCAACTGATGGAATACGACGCAGATTTTTTTGCATCAACAATTAATACCGCAATTTTTATTGAAAGGTGGGTAGAAGATATCAGGACTTTATTAGCGAATTTTGATTTGTTATATTTTTCTTTTTACTTGTGTTTTAGCGTTTTAGCAAAAGAATCAAAAAATGATTTTTCTACATATTTCAATAAAAGTATTGATGAATATGAACACCCTCATCCTGGTATAAGAATGATGTACAGTTTAATCGCCTTGTGTGATTTACTAATTAGTAATAAAGGAGAAAACGAAACTATATATAAAATTATATGGAGTGGTTTTGATGGAGTAATTTCATACGAAAAAAATATTTTAAAGACGAATAAAATAAGAGAATGTTATTTTTCTGTTTCTCAAACACGGAAAGGTGTGCAGCACATAATGAATTTAGCAAACGGTTGGAGCGAAATGGTTGATATTTTAAAAAAATATTCATATATTCCGATATATAAAACTGATTTTGTCAAAAGTATGACTTATTTTCTTGATGAAAACGGTGAATTTATTAAAAAATAGAAAGCATACATTTTATAAATTAAAAATAGTTAGTATAATTTATGACAAACTAGAGCACCTTGCGATGATCAAGGTGCTCTGTTGTTATTATTGGCTATAGCTGCGTTATCTATTTCAAAAAGTTTTATCATAAAAATCACAGCTTGCTTTTGTGATTCATCAAGAGCCGTAATATCAACGGTCAACCGTTCGTTGAGTTCGAATAGATAATCCATACTCACTCCAAAATTTTTGGCTAGTTTTATAATGTATAACAATGATAGCGAATTTGTTCCTGTCTTACATGAATTAACAGCGCTTTAGTTATCCAAAGCCTCTTGGCAAGCTAAACTTAGTTCATTCCCAAATTAACACGAAGATCCTTGATCTTTTTATATATCCCAAACAATCTAAAAATGTTACGAAAATATTAAAATTAAAAATCTACTCTCACAAAATGAATTTTATAGTTTGCTAAGGTTTTCTAAAAAAACAGACAATATAGATTATCGAAAATAGTCATAATGATTAATACTTTTAAAAGTAACTTTTTGCTCAATAGCACCCATTTCCTCCCGAATATCCTCGGCAATGAAATACTCGGTGTCGATTTTATCAGCAAGTTCGGGAAAATCAGCCTCTCTTGTGCATTTTGCTCCATAGTCCAGAATGGCACACATAAGAGCGTTCTGCTTGGGAGTGAAGTCGGCGCAGTATTCGGCGAACTTACCCTTGCCGCACCACAGAGCCGCCGCTGCACGACATATATTGCAGATTATGTGGTAAGCCTTTTCAACGGCAACTTTCAAACCGTCAATGGTACTGTTCAGCGATTTTATGATACCGTCCTTTTCACGCAGACGACCTTCATAATTAGCGGCAACCTCACGTTCTTTGTCGGCAAGCCGTTTGACAAATGATTTTTCTTTTTCGGCAATCTGCTGATTGAGCAGAGTAACATTTTCTTGAATACGGTTGTTATCCCTTTTTAGAAATAAATTTTCCTCGTTCAGCTTGGCGATTTTGTCATTGTAAAATTTGTGTGGACTGTTTTTACGAAGTTCAAGCTGCTGCTCTCGCTCTTGGCAAATTTTCAGACGGTTGGAAATGTCCTCGCTTGCAATGGCATTATTCATTGAAACGTTTCTGTTATGACGTTCAAGCTGGGCGGCTTTTTCCTCTCTTTCGGCAAGCGCATTTTCACGTTCCTGCACTTTTAAGAGCCGTTCCTCGGATTTTGCGAAATTCCTGTCCGCTTTTTCACGGATTTTCTTAATACTTTCATTTGCGGCATTGACGCTATCAATGGCGGCGGCAGCTTTTGCGGCGGCTTGTTGGGTTGCCTCAATATCCGTTTTGGACACAATAACTTTGTCCTTTCCCATTGCTTTGGTGATGATATTTGTTGTGGTCTGAATTTCTGTATCGGCATAGTTTTTCAGACTTCCTTTTTTGTTGCGAAGCTGTTTGATAGTCTGATTTCCTAAATCCGTTGCACCGTTCAGTATGCCAATGTCCCGACCAAAAAATTCATTAAGATGATTGCTCAAATCCTTGTGGAAACTTTTTAATTCTTTTAAGGTGATAACTTCCTTTGCGGACAGCTTGGGAATGTTTTTCTTTTTGTCGATAGCAACGGGGACAAAAGCGTAGTGAATGTGCGGCTGACTTTCGTCCATATGGACGTATGCGGAGATAACATTTTCTTTTCCGTATCTGTTATTCAGAAATTTGTATGTTTCCCGAAAAAAGTCGGCGTACTCATTTTCCGAAAGCTCCTGCGGAGCGGTAACTATCCAATCGCAAAAAACATTTACGTCTTTGCGGTTCAGGACTTTGATTTCCGACAAACGCTTGTGAATGAAATCAAGCTGCGAAAGCGGCTGATCTGTATTTGCAAGGTTGTAATTCAAGGGAGTTCTTGTAGGATCAATTAAACTTGTGCTGCTTGCTTTTGTGCGGTTGTAGTGGGCGAGCATATGTCCCATTGCTCCCCGAGTGTATTTTTCAACGTGTGCCATACTGTTCTCCTTTCGGTAAAAGTGGGGGGACTGTTTTCCGACCAACTGCGTTTGGTCGAGCAAGCTATACCAAAATTTCTTAACGCCCGCAAGGGGCTAAAATTTTGGCGCTTGCTCTCAAACGCCGAGGGCTTTTTTGTGACGGTTCGTGACAGCTGTGACGGCTTTTGTTATACCGCTACCTCTGCCATAAAAGCTGTCACAACCGTCACGAACTGTCACAAGATTGCTGAAAATAAAATTCTATTCTGCGTCCCTCGTGTACTCGTCTGCTCTTGTATAGTATTCCGTAATCGTTAAAAAGTCGTCCCGCATTGATATTCAGCTTTTTAGTAATAGCGTTTATAGGAATTTCACTTCCGATTTTTTCGGACAGCTCTGTTGCTGTTCCGTTCCAGTTCGGGTTGTCTTTTGTAACAAATTGTGCAATTTTTTCAAGCAGAGGTTCGGGCGGCAATTTCCAAAGTTCTGTTTCAGTACGTTCCAATTCCCACGTTAAATTTTCAGTATTTCTTATTAAATGCAGCTTTTGGTCTTGTTGATCTCGTCCTGAGATTTCAAGTACAGCAGAATTGGCAGTACGTTTTTCTTTTCGCAGCAGGAACGCTCCGTCAGCTGCACCAAGCAATCCGTTTGTACACGAGATCATATCAAATTTATCGTCGGACCTTTGCTTGCGAGTATGATGAACCATGAGCAGACAAATTCCGTTTACGTCCGCAAAATTTTTAAGCTTGGCAATAATATCGTAGTCACTTGCATAACTGTAATTTTCTCCGCAAATATCACGAATCTTTTGCAAAGTATCAATAATAATCAGGCGTGTATCTGGGTGTTGACAGATAAAGTCGTTTAACTGTTCATGCAAGCCCCTGCCGAGGTGATTTGCATTGACCGCAAAATGCAGATTTTCCGTACTATCCGTACCGAAGATTCTATAAGAACGCTCCTGCAATCGGCGAAAATCGTCCTCCAAAGCAAGATACAAAACCGTACCCTTTCTTACAGTAAAATTCCATAAAGGTGTTCCAGTTCCGACATGGTACGCAAGCTGGGCAACAAGAAAACTTTTGCCCAGCTTAGGCGCACCAACAAAAAGATATGCTCCCGGATAAAGCAAGCCGTCAATTATAGGCGGCTTGCTGCGGTAAACTGTTTCGTACAGTTCGTTCATTGATACTGTTTTTAATTTTTCTGTCATTTTCGTTCTCCCTTTGTTTCATAAATTGCTGTACTTATCAGGTGTATTGCTTCGAGAAGTTCACCGTCAATTTTACAGCCGTTTTCAATGCGTATCAACTGCTCCAAAACCCGTTCAAGACTGTTTTTCAACGCTTTATATACCTTGGGGTTAGGTTGTACGATAATGTCGGTACAAAGCAGTCGTTTTACTATATAATCCTGCTTGGTAAGACCCGACACGGATACTGCCAAATTAATTTTTTCGTCCTCTTCGGGTGACACCCTAAAGCCGATAGTTTTGCTTCTGAAACGACCCTTTTGGTCTAAATTTTTAGCTGACATTGCTATCATCCTTTCGTATTTCATTTAATTTTTCAGCCATTTCAAGCTGTCTGCTTGGAAACAGATGCGCATATGTAAGAGTAATTTCAGCGGTTTCGTGACCTAACCTTTCACCGATTGCAAGTGCGGAAAATCCCATATCTATAAGAAGTGAAACATGACTATGCCGCAGATCGTGGACACGAATTTGTTTTACTCCTGCTTTTTTTGCACCGTTCTTAAGCGTTTTGTTAAGAGAGCTTTTTGAAAGTACAGAAAAAATTCTGTCGTTATCACTTACTCCGTACAACATTTTCAAATAATCACATATTTCGTCGCATACAAAATCTGGAACATTTATAACTCGGTTGCTCTTTTTAGTTTTGGGACAAGTGATAACGTCACGACCTTTAAGCCGTTGATACGATTCGTCAATACGTAAGGTTTTCTTTTCGGAGTTAAAATCGGAGGGTGTGAGAGCGAGCAACTCACCCTCACGTATTCCGCACCAATAAAGGATTTCAAACGCATAGTAATAAATCGGCTTGTCCATCATAACATCTGCAAATTTTAAATATTCCTCTTTTGTCCAAAACTTCATTTCAGCGTGACGACTTGACCCCATATTTCCTGCAACGAAAGCAGGATTTGATTTCAAACCATAAAAGCGAATTGCATGATTAAATATAGATGAAAGCTGATTGTGTATTGTCTTTAAGTACGTTGGCGAATAATTTGCTCCGTCTTTATTTATGGCTTTCCGCATTTCATTCTGCCAATCAATGACATTCTTTGCAGTAATATCGCAAATTCTTAATTCCCCGAAATATGGCATAAGGTGTTTGCTGATAATGTTTTCTTTGGTAATCCATGAATTTTCTTTAAGCTTTGGGAAAACGTCTTGTTTATACAGACCGATAAAACTCTCGAACGTCATTTCAGGGTTTGAACTGTCCTGCAACTGAAATTCACGTTCCCATTCCAATGCCTCACGCTTTGTTTCAAATCCCCTCTTGATTTTCTTTTTGCGTTTCCCTGTCCAATCTCCATACCAACAGGATATGTACCATTTTCCTGTATTGTTGTCCTTATATGCAGGCACGTTCGTCACCTCCCAAACCGTAGAACTTTTCCTCAAAGTATCGGCAGCTTACTTTGCCCGAAATTGTGATAAAGCCTTTTTCTTTCAACTCGTCATTCATTGTCTTGACGAGTTTGTATGCATATGGCTTTGAAATTCCAAGTGTTTCAGCAACTTCATCTGCTTTGATAAAAACTTTTTCTTTCATTTTGCATTTCCTCCTTGACATTGAAATTCAATTGTGTTATAATTCATATATGACATTATTCATTTAGTAATCATATATTATCTGTATTATAATCCTATAATTAGTATTTGTCAATATATTTTATACTATTTTTAGCATTTTATATAATGTTCTATATTTCTTCCAAATTAAGGGAGTGAAATTTGTGTTTTATGACCAATTCATAAAGCTTTGCGATGAAAGAGGGTTAAAACCCACGCCTACAGTAAAGAAAATGGGATTAAGTCCCGGAAATATGAAACGTTGGGAAAGCGGCGCAGCAGTTAATTCCGAAACATTAGAAAAGTGTGCGGCTTTTTTCGGCGTGCCAATTGACTACTTTTTTGAAGGAGAGGAAACATACCGTAATGCGGAAATTTCCGACAATGCTAATGCTATTACAAATGTGTACTATATAATGAAAGCACACCCCGATATAATTTGCAGTATTCTGAGTGGCAGCAGATTAGAGTCTGCTGATTTATACAGAATTGCAAATTATATGGGGTGCAAGGTCGCATATCTCAATCCCGAAATTGACGATAATGTGCCGAACGAAGAATTCAATTTAGAGAAATCGGCAACTTATCTTAGCGAAAACGAACAAATACTTGATATTCTTGGACGTGCTGCGGCTAACAAAAGCTATCGCTGTATGCAGGTACAAATATCAAGAATTGTGGTGTCGAACCTTGAAAAATTGGGGAAATCTTTAAAAGATGTCCTTGATATAAAATTATCCGAAAAGAAAACAAGAGATTTATTCGATCGTTCAAAAGAACCGACTGCTATTGCTCCGTTTAACTGTTCGGATATTTTCAGAATAGCTAATGAATTTAAGGTGAGTGTAACTTATCTTTTCACGGGCAGAGATTAGATATTAAATAGAATAGTATTATTATAACTTTAAAATTTGGAGGAAATCTATTATGGCATCTAAATATTTAAGTGGTCTAACTAAGGAAGAATATAGCGATTTAACAAAAAAGCTTTTTTCTATACAGAACCGAAAGTGTTACATTTGCCGTAAGCCAATTGATTTAGATTTACATGATACAAACATTGATCATGTCATTCCACTGGCAAACAAAGGTAAAGATTCCGAGGATAACTTTGCGCAAACTCACGAAAGCTGCAATAAATCAAAGCAAGACGCCGATCTGACAGTTGCACGTGCACTTGCTCAGCTTACCGAAATAAAGAATAAAATAACTTTAGGAGAATTAGGAACAGATAAATCTGAAACAGCTTCATTAAAGCATGTTTTGGAATATATTGATGGGGCTAAACATACGTTGCGTTATAGAATCGAAGATAATATTTTTTCATATACACTATCCGAAGTAGGAAACGAAACAGTTTATAAGATTCCAATTTTCACAGACAGCTTATCTGGTGAGAAAACTGTATTTATTGAATTGCCTGTTGAATATCTGCACCATGACGAATTAATTAATCCACGTGGTATTAACAGCAGTATAAATTTGCTTGTAAAGGAGTTTTATCAGAAAAATCCTCAACTTCATTTAACACTCGCAAGAATTGACGGAGATAAAGTCAAAATTTTTGATGGTCAACATAAAGCAGTAGCACAGTTGCTTTTAAATCAGCGGCAATTGCTTGTACGGTTATTTATAAATCCAGATGTTGATAGATTGATTACAACTAACACAAATGCGGGAAGCAAACTTCGTCAAATTGCTTTTGATAAGTCCATTATGAGACAACTACATGATACTTTATATGCTGACAGAATAAAAAAGTATCAGCAGGATCATAATCTTGAAATGGACGACTACTCTTTCTCTGAACAACAGCTTGTTGAATATTTTAAAGGCGGCAATATAAAAAAGTATATAAATGACAGTGCAAAACATCAAATCACTCATTCCATTGACAATAAACTTCGCACATTTATTGATTTTGAAGGACGTGCAAAGGAACTGCCGATATCCTATAATGCTCTTGAGAAAACTTTTTTGACATGTTTTCTGGACAGCAAACGTGTTCTTAATAAGCCAATAAATTATAAGATTGATGTGGGAAAAAATCCCCGCGAAATTGAACAAAAACAAATTATAAGACTTCTTAATATTATTGCAGAAGAAATATACATTGATAAATTTAATCCAAATATTGGTGTATATCGTATAGAAAATAAAATAATTGATAGAAAAGATGCTGATATTACTGATGACCACCTTGCCGCATACCGCATTTCAAAGGAAGAAATTATGTACAATTGGATGTTGTGGCTCAAAAAGGTGATTGAGAACTATTTTAGCAATACAGGCAAAATGTATGATCAAGGCAGCGAATTTCAAATAGAATTTGATGAACAGCTTTGGGTAAATATTACAAATTTTGTTAGAAATCTGATAAAATTGCCTTTGTGGAAAAATCGTGATTTGGCAGGTACTGTTTTCTCTGGTAAAAATACATATAATTACTGGAAGATGGTATTTGAAACAGGAAATAATCCCGATGATGTACAGGTATTAGCACAACCGTTGAACTATATTGAAATGATAAAACCATAAATTTATTGTTTGCATGGATATGATAAAATTTTCAATACAATTTTGATATCTTATCTCAATTACCGTGTTAAGCAGTTTATATCGTAATAATTGTGTAGAGTATGAAAATTTAAGAAATGTGGTGTAAGTGCACCTAATTTATTAATCAGATAAAATACACAATTTGCTGATAGCGAACGTGGAAAATGTCAAATTATAATGATACTTAATTATGAGGAGGTTAAAATGAACGCCATACTAATTAATGATACTTTTAATAAATTTTTACAAATTAATCCACAATTGGTCTGCTCTCAAGTGATACCTTTACGTAAAGAAGAAACAAATATATTAAAGGAACAATTGAAAATGGTTTCTAAAAACATAGAAAAGGAATTTCCATATTTCAACAAACGACTGGACTCTTTAGTAAATGATTTATTTGTTAACACTTCTGGCAGTTTAGGTGTAAATCCATTTACTTTTGGAGAAGTTTTGGAAATACTGTCCACACTTAATAACATTTATAATATTGACCGCTGGAGTCTAATACACCATAAAATTTCTGATGTTTCTAAACCGCTTTATTTGAACGGACATTATGCTGACGCCACGTTAAAAGCATTTGTTGCGATAAACCAAAGAATGAAAAAAATATATAAAATGCAATGTCCACATGAAAAAGAGCTTGATGGAGTTACACTTATGAATACTATGTTTTCGGATAAAGACCCGATAATAGAAATTTGCAGTCGTGACACGGAAACAGATAAAAACATACATATGGGAACACGCTTTATGTTAGCAGGTGCAATGTCAGCTTTAAGAAATCCCCAAGCCCATGAAATTAGAGATTTATCACCAGATGATGCTATGAGGCAGTTGATGTTTGCAAGTATGCTTATGTTCAAAATTGATGAGGCTGTTACATACTCAAATATTCAAGAACAATAGAGAAAATCACTCTTGATAAACTATCAATTGCCGATACCGTTTTGATACCGAAATAAAAAATATATAAAATAATATAGATATTTGAGCCAAAAAATATCGCCTGTTAAAGCTATTTGATACGTTACATATCAGAAAAAATGCTTAACTTCAAGGAGTGGGAATGACAGAAATTTCACCATCGAACGGCTGTATATCGACGTTTGTGGGCTTTGGAAGTGCCTGTTTGATGCTCACTTGATGCTCACAGAGTGTTAAAAAATTTCCCGCCAGAGCTTTGAGGCTCTGACGGGGATTTCCCTTTCTGCTAATCGTTGTTCTTGAAGCCATATAATGTAGTATTTATCTGCTGAATTATTATTGCGGTCTCATCAAAATTTTCTTTCGCAATTTCTGAATTTTCAAACTGCCTGAGAAGCTCTGTCATTTGCTCCCGCAGCATTTTGTACGTCCTCGGGCTGCCTTTGATGATAATGTCACGCTGAAGCGCCCTGTCTATTAGGTACGCTTGCTTTGTCAATCCCGACATTTTAGCGAGAGCCTCTATTTGCTCATATTCTTCTGGTGATACCCGAAATGCTACCGTTTTGCTCCTCCAGCGGTTCTTGCTGTCCATGTTCTTCTGTGACATTTTCACCATTCCTTTCTTTATCAAGTCTTTTAGCAATTTTCTTCTGTGCATCGGGAAATGCGTGCGCATATTGATGAGTGATCTCAATGCTTTTGTGACCAAGTCTTTCGGCAATAGCTGTTGACGAAAATCCCATATTAATTAACAGCGAAACATGGGAATGTCTTAGGTCGTGCATTCGTATCCGCTTAACGCCTGCAAGCTTGCTTGATACTGTTCTGCTGACACCATGCCGTTACTGTCAGACCGCTTTCTTTACACTGTCTTATTCTCTCTGCCCATTCCACTTTCTGCACTTATTACCGCTATCTCATTCATATACCTGCCTCTTGCTAATTTGGTCTATTTGATCTTTTTAGTGTCTTTTTTTCTCCTTTGGAGCGGTTTGAACACTTTAACTTATTTTAGCATATGAACTGGTTGTTGGTTAGTCGTGGTTGGATTTGACGGTTACTCAACTTCCAGCATCTGTTCGATTGTTCCTGCGAATAATTTTTTCAGTTTCGCCTGGATATCCCCTGTGCTTTTACAATCCGCCATCAAAAGCTTTACAAGCTCCATTTCTCTTTCGTCCAAACCGTGATTTCTTGTTTTCATACCATTTCATCCAGTATTTTATTTATGGTTATTATTAGCATTTACACGGTTCTTTATTCAGACTCCATCTGCATACTCATTTTCCAAAAGCTCCTGCGGAGCTGTAACTATCCAATCGCAAAACACATTCACATCCTTGCGATTCAAGACTTTGATTTCCGACAAACGCTTACTGTCAGACCGCTTTCTTTGCACTGTCTTATTCTCTCTATCCATTCCACTTTCTGCACTTACATTTCTGAACTTATAGAAAAGAAAAGGAAAGAACATAAAACCGTATGACCTGTTTGCCTGCTTAAAATTACCTCACCTTCAAGCTGTTATCAAAATACTCAAATATAGGTTCAAGGAAAAATTCAATTATCCGCCGTTCCTCCAGCTTTATCTCCGCAGTACCGCTCATTCCCGATGAAATGGGAACATCAACACCATTTATGTTAAAGCTGCTTTTATCAACGGAAACCTTTATCTTATAAATAAGCCCCTTGCGTTCATCCTCCACAGCGGAGGGACTGACATAAATGATTTTGCCGTCAACCGTTCCGTATTTCTGAAATGAAAAGGTATCAAGCTTGACCGAAACCTCCTGTCCCTCGAAAACATACCCTATATCCCTGTTAAGCACTTCCGCCTCAACAATAAGCTCCGCATTTTCGGGAACGATCGAAATAACAGGCTGAGCGGAAGTAACCACTCCCCCAACCGTTGTGACAGCCACTGTCTGCACTGTCCCGTCAACAGGTGCGGTAAGTATCTGAGATTTGTCCGTCTGCTCCCTCAGTTTTAAATCCGCCTCATAATCCGTTATCGACTGATTATTGGACACAAGCATATTTGTCAGCGACTGTTCAAAGCCTGCCCTTGCAGATTCAAGAGCAGTTTCTGACTGTGCAAGCAGCTCATCCTGCTTTTGAACAGCCTTTTCCTGCGTCAGTATATCCTTTTTCAGAAGATCAATTTCTCTTTGAAGTTCAGCAATTTCCGAGGAATTTCCTGCCGATTCATGCTCTGCTCTTACTTGCTGGAGTTCATATTGCTTGCGTATCTCATCAAGAGCTGTTCGCTTTTCTTCAAGCTGGTATTCCGTTGCCGCTCCTATCTCGTATAATTTCTCATACTCCTCTACCTCTTTTTCGGCAACCTCAAGCTGCAATTCGTAATTTTCAAGCGCCTGACTTTCGGGCGTACTTCCGCTGTACAATGCAGCAGTTTCCGATTTTTGCTTCTGCAATGCAGACAGATCTTCCTTTAATTTATCAAGATTATTCTGTTCTATCTCAAGCTGCTTATTATACTGTTCGCACTGAGATTCATACTGACTTACAGTAAGCCTGTTCTCATTCTGCATTGATACCATAAGCCTTACTACCTGTATTTCGTTTTCGTCGGTAATATTATTTTTTTCGGCATAATCGGAAATATCCGAACCTTTAAGCAAAAGCAAGATCAGGTCATTCTGCAATTTAAGTTCCCATATCTTCCCCTCGGAATTTTCCATTTCTATATGCAGGGAGGTAGAGTCAAGAATAATAAGTTCCTGTCCCTTTTTTACCACTTCGCCCTCCTCCACAAGAATCTCCGTAACAATGCCTTCATATAAAGTCTGAACTGTCTGCACTCCGTCCTTCGGAACAATTTTTGCGGAGGCTATGGCAACCTCGTCCATTTTTCCGAAGCACGTCCATATTACCGCAGCGACAACAATAGCTATAGTTGTCCAAATAATAAAATGCCCAAGGGGTGAAACAGGCTTTTCCACAATTTCAAGAGCTTCCGAAAGAAAATCCGTTTCCAGCTTTTTATCATATTTTTGCTTTATTTTATTGAACATTTTTTCACCTCACGCTCTGCTGCTGTGAAAGCAGATGATAATACAAGCCTTTTGCCTCAATTAATTTTTCTTTCGGACCGTACTCCGCAAGCTGACCTCTTTCTATAACCATAATAAGGTCAGCGTCTTTTAAGGTTGAAAGCCTATGGGCAATTATGAGAACTGTCCTGCCCTTGCATATTTCTTTTAAATTCCTCTGGATAATGCTTTCCGATTCATAGTCGAGCGCCGAGGTCGCCTCATCAAAAATCAGGATTTTAGGGTTCGTAAGCAATGCTCTTGCAATAGCAATCCTCTGCTTCTGACCGCCGGAAAGTCCGGTGCCCTTTTCGCCTACCATTGTGTCATAGCCCTCGCTGAGTTCGAGAATAAATTCATGCGCTCCCGCTATTTTTGCCGCACGGATTATTTCGTCCATGCTTGCGGCGGGATTTTGCAAGGCAATGTTTTCTCTGACCGAGGCGTTGAAAAGAAAATTTTCCTGCAAAACAACGCCTATCTGCGTTCTTAGCCAGTTAGGGTCTGCAAGGGATAAATCAACTCCGTCAATAAGTATCTTACCCGATTCGGGAATATACAGCCGCTGTATCAGCTTTGAAATGGTACTTTTGCCCGAACCGCTTCTGCCCACTATTCCGACTACAGTATTCGGACGTATTCCAAAGGACATATTCTTTATAACCTCAGCCCCGTCTATCCGATAACGGAAGGAAACCTTGTCAAAGCGTATCTCTCCCCGAATTGCAGGAAGTCTTGTTTTAGAATTATCCATAGTAGGTTCGGGCTTGGTGTTGAAAATATCTCCCAAACGTTCCACAGAAATTGAAGTCTGCTGAAAATCCTGCCACATCTGAACGAGCCGCAGAACTGGTGTGCTGACACGTCCTGCAAGCATACGAAAGGCAACAAGCTGACCCACCGTAAGCTGACCCTCGATAACAAGTCTGGCTCCCAGCCAAAGGATAGCAAGATCAAAAACCTTCTGTACAAACTGAGCAGCTGCACCTGCATTTCCCGAAAGGATAGAGGTTTTAAAGCCCGCTTTGGTATAGTTTGCCAGAAGTCCCTCCCATTTTTTCTGAACAGTAGGCTCTATGGCAAAGGATTTTATGGTCTGAACTCCCGTGACCGCCTCCACAAGATAGGATTGTGATTCTGCTCCGCAGTTGAATTTTTCATCAAGACGGGATTTCAAAACAGGCGTTACCAATGCCGAGATAAGCGCAAGAATGGGAATCGAGGCAATGGTCACAAGAGTAAGCTTTGTGCTGTAAAAAAGCATTACTATTATGTATACGATAATAAACATGGAGTCCAGCAAAGTTGTCATAGGAACGCCCGTAAGAAACCGGCGTATATTTTCAAGCTCCCGAACCCTTGCTACAGTATCGCCCACACGCCTTGTTTCAAAATACCTCATCGGCAGTCTGAAAAGGTGATTGAACAGGCGGCAGCTTAAAATAACGTCGATCTTGCTCGCAGTGTGAGTAAAAATATAGTTCCTGGCAACCGAAAGAATTGTTTCAAAAATTGCTATAAGCAGCAGACCGATTGCCAATACATCAAGAGTAGACAAACTGTTATGGACAAGCACCTTATCAATTACCGACTGAGTAATGAGCGGCGAGAGCAGCGCCAAAATCTGCATAAAAAGTGCAGCAAAAAGCACTTCTATGAGAGGAGCCTTATACTTTATGATTGTCGGGATAAACCATTTAAAGCCGAATTTTATATCCCTGTTGCTCATCGTTCTCGGAATGAACAAAAGAATATCTCCCTGCCATATTTCGCAAAGCTTTTCTATAGATACTATATGAGGAACGCTGTTTCCCTCGGTAACTATGAGACATTTTTCCCCGTCAGCCTTTAGAATGAGAAAATACCCCTCCGATGTTTTAAGCATAGCAGGGAACGTCATTTTAACAAGCTTATCGGAAACTATCACAGCGGCTTTTGCCTTTATCTTCAACAGCTTTGCCCCTCGGATAATATCCGAATCGGAAAACGACTTGCCCTCCATAGCCAATAGATGTATTATGTTTTTCGGGTCTGCGGGAATCCTGTAATACGCTGCTATTGTTATAAGGCATTGCAAACCGAAATCCTGCTTTATCTTTTCACCCTCGGCTGTACCGGTCATTTTTACACGTCCTTTACATTACTTGACCTCCGTTTTTATGCGGAGGTCAAGGTGTTTATATTATGCTGTTTTTACCCACATCTGGGAAATAATGTCGGAATACTGCTGGTTAGGCTGTTCTGCAGCTTCGGCCCAGTTCATTCCCGTATCGACTTCAAATTCAGCCATTGACTGGATAAGCAAATTCAGCTGTGTATTACTTATACTATAACCGTCAGCGGTTTCAAAGCTTTCTATTTCATAGCATCCATTGCAGTAGTGATTCTGAACAGTAACGCTGTCACCCTCACCGTATTTGATAATTAAATCATTGCCGTTTCTGCTGATGATTATATCCTCGGCGGTAATCCCCTCACCAAAGATAATTTTGTCCATAGGGCTGTCCGACTTGTAGTATGCGTAATCAAGAATTGTATCTTCACCGTCACCCTTATTGAAAATATAGGTGTCGCTGCCAACTCCGCCTTCCAGATAATCTTTGCCCTTGCCGCCGACAAGAATATCATCTCCATTGTCACCATAAAGCTTGTCGTTTCCGTCCTCGCCGTAAATGATGTCATTTCCGTCATTTCCGTGAACAACATCATCTCCTGCTCCCGCATAGAATATCTCATCATCACGTCCGCCGCCTGTTGCTCTAAATCCGTTCAGTTCATCATCACCGTCGGTTCCCCTAACAATTCTTGCCCTATCGGCGATTTCGGAAAATTCAAGCTTTGTTCCGTCTGCAAATTCTATCAACTCAACATTGTGGCTTCCGTTAAGGAAATGATCTTTTACAGTTACGACATCTCCCTCACCGTATGTAACAATAAGGTCATTGCCGTTCCTGCTGATAACTACATCATCAACTGTTATTCCCTCTCCAAAGAGAATCCTGTCCATGGGGCTGTAGAACGGATAGTCGGAATAATCAAGAATAGTATCCTCACCGTCACCCTTATTGAAAATATAGGTGTCGCTGCCAACTCCGCCTTCCAGATAATCTTTGCCCTTGCCGCCGACAAGAATATCATCTCCATTGTCACCATAAAGCTTGTCGTTTCCGTCCTCGCCGTAAATGATGTCATTTCCGTCATTTCCGTGAACAACATCATCTCCTGCT
>CAMWXM010000038.1 GCA_947178195.1 uncultured Ruminococcus sp. | reverse complement strand
GTGTTCTGTCATGAAGAAGACAGTAAAGCAGATTTTGACCGTTTGAATGAAAAATTGTTTGAAGAATCGAAACGTGCCAATAAGTATGCCAACATTCTGATGCCGATATTAAATAATATCGGTAATGTTCTGTATGTTATCGTTGCAATTATTGGCGGTACTCTGTTGCTTTTTAATACGCCGAATGTCAGTCTTTCAGGAATGGCGATCAGCATCAGTATTGTCGTACCGTTTTTGAATATGACAAAGCAGTTCGTCGGTAATATCAATCAGGTGTCCAATCAGATAAATGCTGTTGTTATGGGACTAGCAGGTACAGAGCGTATCTTCAATCTGATGGATCAGCAGCCTGAACAGGACGATGGATATGTTAAGCTTGTAAATGTAAAAGAAAAAAATGGTATTCTGACAGAATGTACAGAAAGAACAGGTCTCTGGGCATGGAAGCATCCGCATCAGGCGGACGGTTCTGTAACGTATACCAAACTAAACGGCGATGTACAGCTATTCGATGTAGATTTTGCATATGTTGAGGGAAAAACGGTACTTCATAATGTCAGTATTCATGCAAAGCCGGGACAAAAGGTTGCATTCGTTGGTGCAACAGGTGCAGGAAAAACAACAATTACCAATCTGCTGAATCGTTTTTATGATATTGCAGACGGAAAAATACGATATGACGGAATCAATATCAATAAAATCACGAAAAGCGATCTGCGCCATTCTCTGGGCATTGTATTGCAGGATGTCAATTTGTTTACAGGTACGGTAATGGAAAATATACGTTACGGAAAACTGGACGCAAGCGATAAGGAATGTATAGATGCAGCAAAGCTTGCGGGTGCAGATGATTTTATAACACGTCTGCCGGACGGTTATCAGACGCAGCTTACCGGAAACGGAGCAAATCTTTCGCAGGGACAGCGGCAGCTTCTTTCCATAGCCCGTGCAGCCGTTGCAGATCCACCGGTTATGATCCTTGACGAGGCAACTTCCTCCATTGATACCAGAACGGAAGCGATTGTTCAGCGTGGTATGGACGCTCTTATGGAGGGCAGAACAGTATTTGTCATTGCTCATCGTCTGTCTACAGTAAAAAATTCAGATGTCATTATTGTTCTCGATCACGGACATATAGCCGAACGTGGTAATCATGACGAGCTCATTGCACAGAAAGGTCAGTACTATCAGCTTTATACCGGCGCTTTTGAACTGGAATAATTATTTAAGGTAACACCGCACAAAGACTGCCTATTATAAAGGAGAGAGCTATATGAACATACTTCATATGAAATATGCTGTTGAAGTGGCGAAAATAGGATCGATCAATAAAGCATCTGAGTTTCTCTTGATAGCACAGCCAAATCTGAGGCGATCTATCAAGGAATTGGAAGCAGATCTTAGAATTTACATTTTCGACCGTTCTGCAAAAGGTATGACATTAACGCCGGAGGGAGAGAAATTTATCGGCTATGCTACTGGGATTCTGGATCAGATCAACGATGTTGAAAAAATGTATCGGTACGGATTGCCCAAAAAGCAGAAATTTTCTATATCCGTGCCGAGGGCAAGTTACATATCAAACGCTTTTGCAAGGTTCTCTACCTTTATCGGCGCTGACTCAGCTGAAATCTTTTATAAAGAAACGAATTCCTAAATCAAAACGAGAATTTCTCTGAAGTATGCAGCCGTAAAACAGAATAATTATTACAAAAGCAGCAGCTTTTTCTTGCATAAGTGAGAGCTGCCGCTTTTTGTTGTTTTGATTTCACTACGAGGTATATCGATACTGCTAATACTGATATACCTTTTTGATTATTCCCAGATGACCGATTATTTGTTATAATTATAACAAGCAGAGAGCCTTCGAGGAGGTGAATAGCATGAAACATGCAGCAATAACACGTTCCCCTCTTGGCAGGTTGCCAGCCTATTTACGTTATCTGAAGTCGCCTTTGATAAGTAGCGATACCGTCTCTGCAACGTTGATCGCAAAAGCATTAAACCTCGGCGAGGTACAGGTAAGAAAAGATCTGAACGATGTAAGCGAAAAGGGAAAGACAAAGATAGGCTACTCAAAAACGGAGCTTATCAGAAACCTGAAAAACTGTCTCGGACTTTATAAACGAAGCCTGGCTGTGATCGTCGGAGCCGGAAAATTAGGAAAGGCTCTTATGGGATTTGAGGTTTTTTCTGCTTACGGCATTGAAATCGGTGCGGCATTTGACAGCGATAAAGAACGGACAGGCAACACTATTTCAGGAAAACCCATATATCCGGTCGAAGAGCTTAGATTTTATTGTCAGATGCATGATATACGCATAGGAGTTATCACTGTACCGGAAGCTGCAGCACAGAAGGTGTGCGACATCATGACTGACGCCGAATAACAGCAATCTGGAATTTTGCCTAACTCCCCTTACCGTACAGGACAGTGTTCTGCTTCATCAGGAAAATTTAGCGCTTTCTCTTACATATTTAAGACAATACCCATAAAAATCATGATTATTGTCTTAATATGTCAATGAATCATCAGCAATTATAGGAGGTATTCACAAAATGAAAAGTTATGAAATCGTGGACGGAGTGGAAAAGCTTGAAGAAGCTATCTCCCGTGTAAAATCCGCACAGCAGATTTTTGCGTCTTACACACAGGAACAGGTGGACGAGATTTTTTTAGCTGCCGCCTCCGCCGCCAATAAGCAACGCATACCGCTTGCAAAGCTGGCTATGCAGGAAACCAGAATGGGCATTGTAGAAGACAAGGTAATCAAAAATCATTACGCTTCAGAACATATATACAATACCTACAAAAAAGCCAAAACCTGTGGCGTTATCGAAGAAGATAAAGCGTTTGGCATCACGAAGATCGCTGAGCCGATCGGCGTGATTTCAGCGATCATTCCTACAACTAATCCGACTTCAACAGCAATTTTCAAGACCCTTCTTGCTCTTAAAACTCGTAAAGGAATTGTTATCAGTCCTCATCCCCGTGCAAAAGAATGCACGATTGCTGCTGCAAAAATTGTGTTGGAGGCTGCTGTTACTGCAGGCGCTCCTGAAGACATAATAGCATGGATAAATGTGCCGTCTCTTGAAATGACAAATCTGCTGATGAAGGAATCGGACATTATTCTTGCTACCGGAGGCGGTGCAATGGTAAAAGCAGCTTATTCATCGGGTACGCCTGCTTTGGGTGTGGGCACTGGAAACGCTTCTGCCATCATTGATAGGTCAGCATATTAATGCTACTTCCATCCGTAATATCGCCTTCAACTCTAATTTGCATATTTATAACACCCATGTAGAACTATTCAATTTATTATCATATGCATAAATTCCATATATAGCGATTTCATCTGATATTTTTGCTCAAAAAAATGGTGCCGCAGGTCGGACTTGAACCGGCACGATATTGCTACCGAGGGATTTTAAGTTATTACGTTCTCAGGTCAATTCAGGTCATTTTAAATTAGTTCAGGTCATTTCAGTCCCGAAAAATCGACGTTTTTAAGGATAAAATACTAAAAATCTCCGAAAATACGACGTTTCTAAAAATACGAAAAAAAGTGCGTTTTGGTAGATAGATGGTAGATTAACACCAACTCATATACTTGGTAGATATGAAGATAAGTTGGTAGATGCTACTGTTGACGATACCAAAACGGGCAGATTAATTCGTTTTTGAAGAAGCGTTATCTGTCTGTACTTTTTAATTTTATAACAAAATCATGAAATATAACGCTTCCCGATCGGGAGGCGTTTTTTATATTCAATCAAATAACAGCATATTGCTTTTCTCGTCTGAGAAGCGCTTTTTTATACCCAAATGCAGCAGATTATTTAATAAACGCTTCTGAGTTTACAATAAAATACAGGAGATTTGACCTATGCCAAAATTCAATATCATAAACCCGAACAATTTGAATCTATCCCTTAAAGCGATAGGTATTCTTTCTACAATGCTGAATGTTCCTGAAAATGACTACTGTACCGAGGAAGAACTTCATGCAGCTATTTCGGCTGATTCATTGGCTGAGATTCGTTCAGCTCTGACTGAACTTGTTGAAAATAAATACTTATTTCAACTTCACGGACACATCTATGCCGTCAATAAGAGGAAAATTCCGCAAATGAAAATAATCTGATTGGAGGACGTAGTTATGCCCAGACTTGTAAAAAAAGTAACACACGATTTCACCGTGATCAGCAATAAGATTTTTCGTGATCAGAAACTTAAAGGCATAGGCCGTGGTATCCTCGGCACAATGCTTTCCCTTGCTGACGGCTGGAATTTTTCTATCAAAGGTCTTGCTGCCATTCTTCCCGATGGTGAAACGGCTATTCCAAATTCTCTGAAAAGAATTGCCAAAGCTCACTATCTCATGGGCATTACGGCTTCGGCGGAGGAAATCCCTACAGAAACAGGTGGTGAGTCAATTTTCATTGAAACATCACAAGCGGATATTTTGAGTAATGAAATTGATTACGGCAGCCTTATAGGTACGGCGCTTGAAAAAGATGACATTACCGTTTCGGACAGTTCTGAACCTGACTATTATGGTGATGATTTCTACGATACAAGCGGCAACGCTACGCTAATCAAATCGGAGCAGATCATTTATAATTCGGAGGAAATGCAGTTCATTGCCGTTACCACAAAGGACGGTCATGTCTTTTATGTGCTGATAAATTACTCGGTTGCTAATGGTGAGGACAACGTGTATTTTCTGAACAAAGTTGACGATTACGACCTCTATGCGCTTCTTTACGCAGGAGAAGAAGATAAGGAAAACAGCAATATCACTCCTGAACAAGCGGCGCAGGCAGCAGAAGCCACAAACGGCAGAGTTCAGCAGGACAGCAGTCAGGAAAAGCCAGATGAAACGGTGGAATCTACAGAAAATGAGAATCAACTTGACGAAGAAACTCCGACAAAAAGCAGTCCTATGAATATGACTGCAATTTACCTTGTAGTTGGAGTAATTGCTCTTGGTGCTGTCGGATTTTTAGGCTTCAAATTCCTCAAAAAGCCTATGAAAAAATCGGCAGCGGAAACTGACGAGGAAGATGAAATAAATTTCTACGATGATAGCGAGATAAACGAGGATGAAGAATAACAAATATAAATAATGCGGAGGACACAAGACAATGAGAAAGAGAAAATTTGTCGGTATCTGTGCAGTCGGGGCTGCTTTAATTTGTGTGTTTGCTTTCCTTTTTGGCAAATACAATTTCAAGTGTGGATACAAAGAAAGAGATAACGACATTAAGAAATACGCTTGAAAGTTTTGAGTTTATTTGATGGTATTTCCTGCGGTATGCTTGCCCTGCAAAGGGCAGGTATATCCGTAGAAAGATACGACGCCTTTGAGATCGACAAGTACGCCATTACTGTTACAGTAAACAATTTCCCCGATATTGTTCATCTTGGAAACGTATTTGACGGTGATTTTACAAGATTCAAAGGATATAATTTGCTGATTGGCGGTTCGCCTTGTACGGCGTGGAGCATTGCTAAAAAAGGACGTGAAACAACTGCCGATGGTGAGGGATTTCGGATTTTTATGCAGTATGTGAGAGCATTGGAAGAATCGCAATGCAGATATTTTCTGTATGAAAATATCTATTCCATTCATCAGAACATTAAGAGTGAGATAACAAAATACTTAGGTGTAGAATCGATTACGATTAACTCCGCACTCGTTTCTGCACAACAAAGAAAACGCTGCTACTGGACGAATATTCCCAATGTCACGCAGCCGGAAGATAAAGAAATTTTGATGAAAGATATTCTGGAAAGCGGTGTTTCATGGCAAAATAAAAGTTATTGCATGACGGCAAGTTATAACGGAGCTGTTATACGAAATACCCTTGAACGAAGTCAGCGGACTATGATTGCTGAACCGGTTCGCATCGGTGAATATGGCAAAGGCGGTCAGGGATAGCGTATTTATTCAGTTCATGGAAAATCTGTTACACTTTCTGCTAACGGCGGAGGGCAGGGCGCAAAAACAGGTCTGTACAAAATAGACTTGCCCGATGGAGATTACATAATCCGCAAACTCACACCTGTTGAAGCCGAAAGATTGCAGACTTTATCCGATAACTACACGGCAGGGATAAGTAATACTTAGCGTTACAAGTGTATCGGCAACGGCTGGACGGTGGACGTGATAGCTCACATCTTAGGAGGACTGATTGATGATTGATGAATTTCTTGAAATGACTGCTGACACAGACAATTTCACTGTTTATACAAGTATGTGCAAGGCACAGCGTATACTGATGCAGTCTTATGATCCGATTTGCAGTATCAGCGGAGGTTCTGACAGCGATATTGTCCTTGATCTTATCCATAAGATAGACGAGAACAGCAAGGTTACATACTTCTGGATAGACACAGGACTTGAATATACAGCCACAAAGGAACATCTAGACTATCTTGAACAGAAATACGGTATCGAGATCATTCGATTGAAGCCTGATAAACCTATACCGACCTGTGTCAAGGAATATGGTATTCCATTCTTGTCGAAATATGTTTCCGAGCAGATGATGAGACTCCAGGCACACAATTTCTAATGGGAGGACGAGCCTTTGGAAGTCCTTTTTAAGAAATATCCAAAATGCAAAACAGCTTTGCAATGGTGGTGTAATGCCTATTATACGGCAGAAAACGATGTTCAGCAGATGAGCAGATTTTCGATAAGCCGCAACAAATGGCTGAAAGAGTTTCTCATGCAGAATCCCCCTGATTTTCCCATATCCAACAAGTGCTGTGAGTACGCCAAAAAGAAGCCTGCAAAGCGTTTCATCAAGGAAACCTATGCAGATCTTGAAATCACAGGTATTCGCAAAGCTGAGGGCGGAATAAGGTCTGCAAATTATAAATCTTGTTTTTCAGAAAGCAAGTCAAAAGGCTGTAATACATATCGTCCGATATTCTGGTACACAGACAGCGACAAGCGTGATTATGAGAAATTTTACGGAGTGGAGCATTCACGTTGTTATACGGAATATGGCTTAAAGAGAACAGGCTGTGTCGGCTGTCCGTTTGATCAGAAAATCAATGAAGAACTTGATGTTATCATGCAGAATGAACCTAAGCTGTATCAGGCAGCCATAAATATTTTCGGTAAGTCTTATGAATATACTCGAAAATACCATGAATTTCAGAAAATGATGAAATTGCAGGAGAAAGATAGGAATAAACGTATAAGAAGATAAACTGTGAAATATTAAGGAGTGTATGAAAATGATATTGTTTTTTATCGAGTTTATACTTGGCGTAATTTTAGGAATTATTACTATGGCATTTGTTCAGGCTGCTGTCAGCAGAATTCCTAATAATAAGGACGATGGCAGCAGTTAATAGAAAAGCACAGCTATGACAGGCTGTGCTTGAATTGACGTAATTTTTGATTATGCATTGACAGATTCTACTTCTTTGGCAAGTTCCTTTACTTCTTCAAGAGTTAGACTTAAATCCTCTGCAATTTCTTCAAATGAGAGTTTCCCTCTTACAATCATTTTCATTGTAGCATTTAATAATGCTTCTTTTTCACGATTCTTGCATAATTCTTCCATAATTCTGCACACAGTATCTCGACCTCCTTCGGTTTTTTTCAGAATGTATGCTCTATCAGCTAATTGTTTATAAAACATTTCACTCGGCGTTTTGCACTTAAAATTGTGCATCAGTTTTCCAAGAGGCGTGTCATCTATATATTCCCCATTTACATATATAATATGCTCATCATCTCCGAACAATGCCATATCCAATTCGTCAATACGTCTGTTTATGGTATACAACGGCAGTCCTTTTCCGAAATAATCTTTTGATGTGATGAAAATAATATATGTTTCAGGCAGTCCGGTAAAATCATCGTTTTGCACAAGTGCATTAGAGTCAAGCATACTGCTGTGGAATCTTGCTCTTTTAGGATTTGCGCTGCTACTTTCGTCCTGCACTTCAATGTCAATTTCTGTTCCATCTTCATCAACAGCATCTATATCAAGTGTGAGAGAACGCCCTTGGATGCTTTTCAGCAGTTTCTGCGTAACAGAACGCTTAACAATAAGAGATTTCTTATTCATAATGATTCGCAGTACAAACTGAACAAGCTCCGGCTGTTCATTAAAGAATGCGTTCATTATGTATCATCCATTAAGGTGAATTCAGAAATTTTAGATAAATTTTCAGCTTTTCTTCGTTCTCTTGTTTTCAGTGCGTTATTCATTGGTATCACCCTCCTTTATCGTGTTATGTTCTTTGAGTATATTGTACCACATTCTGATTCAAAAATCAATAATGTTCTTTCATTTCATCGTTAGTCATTCCTGCCTGCGCACCATATTGTGAACACATTTCAATATACCTTTCCATACTTACTTTGTCAATAAACTCGCCATCTGTAAAACAATATTTACAGTAATCCTGACTGGTAATGCCGTCCTTATTTGTACCTAATTGTTCATCTGATGTAATAGGCATACCGCAGCTTTGACATATTTTGTTTTCCATTATTACCTCCGTAAATCCTGATTTGTAAGGCAGATAAATTGCTTTTACTAAATAAGTATATCATATCAAGCCACAACTTTCAATACATAAAAATTTTAATTTTAAAGAAATGAAATTTTTCTATGTCAACTTTAATTATAGCAGAAAAGCCCTCAGTCGGACGAGCAATAAGCTCGGTGATCGGGGCAAAAACAACAAAAAAAGGATACATCGAGGGCAATGGTTACATTGTATCTTGGTGTGTCGGTCATCTTGTCGGTCTGAAATATCCCAACGATTACGGCAACAGCTGGCAGGATAAATGGAGTTTCTCTCAGCTGCCTATGATTCCTGATAAGTGGCTTTTCAAAGTCACTGAAAGCACCAAAGAGCAGTATGATATTTTGAGAAACCTTATGAGCAGAAATGATGTGACAGAAATCATCTGTGCTACTGATGCCGATAGAGAGGGAGAGTGCATATTCCGCTATATGTATAACATGGCGAAGTGCAGAAAACCTGTGAAAAGACTGTGGGTATCTTCCCTTGAAGAATCAGCTATCCGCAAAGCACTGAGCAGCATGAAGCCGATGTCTGTATATGACAATCTGTTTGCCGCAGGATTTTCAAGAGCCAAAGCAGACTGGCTTGTGGGCATGAACGGATCAAGGCTGTTTTCATGCCGATACAAAGACAAGCTTAATCTCGGCAGAGTGCAGACTCCTACCCTTGCAATGATAGTTCAGCGTGACCATGAAGTAAAAAACTTTATCAGGCAGAAATATTTCACCTGTGACCTTGACTGCGGGGATTTCAGACTGTCCTCTGCAAGAATTGATGATGAAAATACGGCTGATTCTCTTGTTTCAGCTTGCAATGGCAGTTCTGTAACCGTAACGTCTGTAAAGAAAGAGATTAAAACGATAAATCCGCCGAAGCTTTATGATTTGACAACTTTGCAGAGAGAAGCTAACAAGGCTTACGGCTATACTGCACAGCAAACTCTGGACTGTGTTCAGTCACTTTACGAAAGAAAACTCGTTACATATCCCCGAACGGATTCTCAGTATCTCAATGACGATATGGAACAGTCTGCTCTTTATATTGTGCATATTATCAGAGATGTTTTCAAATTTGGCAGCGTTTCAAATCCGAATATTTCACGCTGTATCAATAACAGCAAAGTTACCGGACATCACGCTATTGATATATGCAACAAGAGGTTTTTGTCAAAAGAATACTGATAATTTCTTAAACTTTACCCTCAAAGTTTTGCTAACCAAAACTTTTCTCAGCTGATTTTTCTTTAGAAATTGCAAAAATCCAGCATAATAACAAAGTATTTGCCCTTGTTTTGTATCAATTTGTACAAAGCAAGGGCGATTTTTCATGAAATAAAGTTTTGTCTGCCACAATAGACTTGAAAAACCAAAACAACTATAATAAAAATACAGCCTGACAGATGCAGACGTGCAATTTCAGTTCCGTTTGGCAAAATACGATCATCAGATTGAAAAGTTGATTGTCAGAGATTTATGCTCCGATGATTAAGCTTTTTTCTGCGAAACCATTGCGAAGATATTAGTCGGTGAGGATACTGATAAGGAAAACAACGAGATCGGCGAGGATAGCAAATCAAACTCAATGGGGAATAATCTCTGAAAAACAAAAAACAATCATTAACAAATAAATGCTAATGATTGCAAATTTGGTGCCGCAGGCCGGACTTGAACCGGCACGATATTGCTACCGAGGGATTTTAAGTCCCTTGTGTCTGCCTATTCCACCACTGCGGCAATAAATACATTATATCATATAAATTCATCAAAGTCAATACGAAATTGAATTATTTTGTTTTTTTTACAAAAGGATATATTCAAGGCGAAAATACGAAAGCAAGATATACGCCAATCCATCAGGCGTGATTTAATAAGTAATTCATTAAAAGGCGTTTCTTGAAATTTAAGAAGCGTCTTTATTTTTTATGAAGGCATATTAAAATCCAATGTAATACATATAATCACTTTCCAATAATATTATCAGATTTCAAATAGTTGACTATTCTTTCAAGCGCAGACCTGACTGCACAGACCTTTTCAATACACAGTCTTTCATCAAGAAAGCCAATAACAGTCATATAATCCTCTCTGCGTACACAACTATACAAAAGGTTAGCAGCATGACAACGCTCATTATATTTTGCAGCATTTAAATTTTCAACGATTTTGTATAAATACGAACGATCTCCAAGCCTGTATAACAAGCTGTAATAATTCATTAAAACAAATTTACTTTTTTCATGCTTCATAATCTGATTGACTTTACTAATAAAATTGCTGTAGCAATTATTGATAATTATATCCGCAGCACTCAATAAAGCATATCCCCTTACAAGATATTTATCCTTTTGCATAGCTTCAACAAGTTTTTCCAGAGTCTTTTCAGAACTGCTCCAATACAGCGAATCACAAGCATTGATTCTGACAATTTCAGCTCTATCTTCCAATAAATACATAAGAAATTTTTCTGATAAATCATTATGATAAAGCGATAATGCCTGTGCCAACTCTGAACGTATACACTCGTCAGGATCCTCATATAAAATCATGAGCATATCCTCGGATAATGATATTGACTGCGCTTCTAATTTTTCTAAGTATTCATATTTTTCGCTTTCAGAAATATTCGACATTTATTAACCTCTTGAATTTTTGCACTTTCCCATATTCACCTTACTATATTCATTTGTTTTTATTCACCACCCCAGATTGCTAAAACTCTTGCATCTTTTCTTGAAATAGCTATATATAAATCCCCACCTACTATAAACTGACCATCCTTCAAATCATCACAATTTGGAAAAAAATCAATAATCCAAACATTGTCAATTTCATCATAAAAAACATACTTTAATTTATAATTTTCAAAAAAGTCTTTCTCATTACAATTTTTGCACATAACTATAGAGGCTATTTCCATAGCGGTATCTATATCAGGAACACAATCAAAATCATCATAATTAATATAATCACAGCCTGTTTCCCATATTTTATGATCATATTCACCCGATTCAAATATTACCTCTGAATGTTCAGCCGTAATTTCATTATGTATATCCACATTTTTTATAATATGTGCAGATGATGTTAATGAAAATAACAGTAAAAATATTAATGAGAATATAGAAAGATTATTCATTAATTACTACCTCCAAACTCTAATTTGTCAAGTTAATGCATTCAATGGTTTATACTAAAATCATATGTCTTTGCCTAAAATTGTCAAAATCTCAATGTATAAAATCTTTATTGAATTGTTCAACATAAAACTTTTTCAAAGCGTTTATATCATAACTGCGGTTAAGATAAATTATTTCATCAGCAATATGTTTTATAAATTCATCACTTCCAGTTGGAAATAATACTACTGCACCGTCATCTGTCAATGCTCTTAATGCTTTGAGTAAACCTGATTCACACATTTGATAATAGAAATCACTTGATCTATATGGTGCGAAAAACACCTTTTTGTTTTGTGCATATCCAAATGCTGAAGATGCTCTCCAACGCTCACCACTAAGCTCCTTAAATCTACGATCATATCTTTCAGGTGTTAATAAAAATTTATCAGCAATTGATTCAAATGTTTCTTTACTTTGGCAATGTAGCAATACTTTTTCAATTGACTTTCTAACATATTTTCTGCAATAAGTTTCGCAGTATGGTTCAAGATTCCAACTTACATCGTTCAAGTCATCTTGACATAACCAAATACCATTACATGAAATTTTCACATTTTCAAAATTCACTCTTCCACCAAGTAAATATGAGAGATACATTCCACCCTGTCCGTATTCACTTACTAATCCATAGATTTTGCCGCTTTCAAAAGTTTGATTGCTATAATACCAAGTATCATCTAATTTTATGTCATACCCTGCCACCATAGATTTACATTCTGACGTATCTATTTGTATTGTAAAAGGATTTTGAAATAATTCCTGCATTTTTTATCATCCTTAAGTTCATATTTATCAGGGAACTATTATAAACTGTTCATATTAAAAGTATATTACAAACAGCATGTATTTTCAAGATTTGAATTGTAAATCTCATCAGCACTTTTTCTTGACCATATTTTCGACATTAAAAAGTATAAAAAAAGCTTAATTACATAATTTGTACGTAATTAAGCTGCTTATAAAAATATTGGTGAGATAGGAGGGATTCGAACCCTCGACCCTACGCTTAAAAGGCGTATGCTCTGCCAACTGAGCTACTATCTCAACAACATGATTAATTATATCACAAACAAAACCGTTTGTCAATAGTTTTTTTAAATTTTTTTTAAAAATTTCCAAAAAAAATTCAGCATCCCCGAAAAAAGGACGCTGAAACCTGTTAATCGCCATAAATTTCATTTTCAATAATATCAAGATTTGCATCAAAATCAATTTCCAGCACTTGCTGTCCATCAACCTCCGAATCCCAGAATGTATCGTCAGCAGGAATTCTTTTCTGTTCCACATCATAAAATCCCAGAACAAAGGGCAGTCTTAATGAAAGCCAATACATCTGAAATCTGCTCATATTAGTAGAAACATCTGGAAAAGCATCTCCGATAATTGAAAATACAGATGAAACTCCCATATTTTTAAACATTCCCGTCAATACCTTCCTCTGACGTTCAGTACGTTCAAAATCAGCATTGCCTACCTTTCTGAGACGTGCATAGCAAAGCGCCTGTTTTCCATTCAATTGATATTTCCCTGCGCCATCAAGATAGTCTGATTCGTCGGGAGTACCGAAAAGCGAAATCCCTTCTTTACTGTCCAGAAGCACATTTATAGCGTCTGCTTCTTCATCGCTTATCTCGATCTCAACTCCGCCGACAGAATCAACAATACCTGCAAAAGAGGTAAAATTCACCGAAATATAATCATCTATATCAATATAAAAATTTTCTTCTATGGTATCCATAAGAAGCTCCGGACCGCCGTAGGAATAAGCGGCATTCAGTTTATCGCTACCATATCCTGGAATCTCAACATATGTATCACGCATCATTGAAATAAGATTTATTTTTTTGGTACTGCTGTTTATCGAAAGCAGTATCATCGAGTCGGAACGCCCCGGATCATCTCCACGAGAATCATTTCCTATAAGCAGAATATTTGTTACATGAGAGCTGTCATAAACCGAATGGCTTGGAGAAATACGTTCTCTGCTTTCATTAATATCCACCTTACTTATGGCTAACATTGCAACAACCGAATAAACTATAAAAACAAAAAGCAAAAGACTCAGCAGACTTATCAGAATTTTTTTCAGACAGCCGCCCGATTTTCTTTTGACTTTTTTTGCTCTTTTGGGAGCACTCCCCTTCCCTGCCGTGTTTTTCTGTCTCGGAGGTCGTTGCTGACCATTCTGATTTTGCGTTCTTTGCCCCTGTGGTCTTGGCTGACCATTGGAATTTTGCGGTCTTTGTTTCTGAGGTCTTGGCTGACCGTTGGGGTTTTGTGGTCTCTGTCCCTGTGGTCTTGGCTGACCGTTGGGATTTTGTGGTCTTTGTCCCTGAGGTCTCTGCTGACCGTTGGGATTTTGCGGTCTTTGTCCCTGAGGTCTCTGCTGACCGTTGGAATTTTGCGGTCTTTGCCCTTGTGGTCTTTGTCCCTGGGAATATTGTTCCCTTGAATATTTATCCTGAGGATATGAATCTAAATATTGCTGCTCCTGATAAGAATTTTTATTCTGAGGATTACGCTGTCGGGCATAGGTCTCATTATTCTTTATTGATTCCTTGGGCACAGAAAAAGCAAGGGTATCCTTTGCATACGAATCCCGTTCATTTTTATTATCAGACATTTTGTTACCTCCCTATTTCTGTCAGCTGATAAACGGCAGTATGATAAATCCCAGAAGAATTACTGCTGCGATTATAATTACCATTATTCTCAGAACTAAGCTTTTATTGTCTTTCATATATCTACACGTCCTTATCTGCAATAATAATTTTCCCACAAATATATTTTATCATAAAAATATAAAAAAGGCAATAGCATACTTACAACAATAACCGTATAAAACCTTCAGGCAGTCTTTATGCAGTATTGCCTTATATATGTGCAGTAAACTTATTTGGCATAAGTGAATTTCAACTATAATTGACTGACGATAGCTTGATGGTAAAAATCAAAAAGTTCCAGAAGTCAAGACTGCCATGCATTTATTGCAGTCTTTGCTTCTGGATTTTTGTGATATGATGACATTGTTTATTGTTGCCTATAATCCATTCCGGACTCTCATTTCTAATCCTGGTTTTGTATAACAACACATTTTCTTCCACGTTCTATATATACATTTTCAAATTGTTCACGTTCATATTCAATTATCCCTGCAATAGGATCAGCAATTGTAACTGTTTCATCACTGTATCCGATAAGTACTGCGCCGTGATCGTTAGTGCTCCATTCAACACGCTTGCCATCTTCAGTATACCAGCCTTCGGTTTCAAACCTGTCTTCCATGCCTATTGTTACAAGCACAAATACAGGTGTATCTTCTGAAATAAAATTATATAATTCATTCAAGGACAATCCGGTTAAATCAACTGCTTCATAATTACTGTCTGTATCATCAAAATAGCTGTTTGCTGCAGTTTCTATTGCCTGGCTGCCGCAAACAAAACCGCTTTCACTTTCGGGATCTCCAATAAAATAGCTATCAATATCCGGCCCAATCAAAACATTGTTATCATCATAATAAATATCATAATCTGTTTTTGGCAAATAATATTCTGCCATTTCTGTTTTGCAGATTTCGCAGTCATAATAATTCAGCATCATTGTAAGTGCGGTTATTTCACATCCTGTTGGTAATTCAGGAAACTGATATAATATATCAAAATTTTCTATGACATATCCTTCCGGATTTTCAAATTCTTCAAGTATAATAGTCTCATTAGCTATATCGACTGATTCAGTACTGCTTAATTTTGCTTCAGTTAGAATGATATTATTAATTATATTATTTTTATCTATAATTTTACCTGTGGAAGCGTTTATATTCCGATGTAAAAAAATCCAAATTATAAAAGCGCATACAGTAAATATAATAAAAATTGTAAT
>CAMWXM010000037.1 GCA_947178195.1 uncultured Ruminococcus sp. | reverse complement strand
GAATAATCACTCGTAAAAATACAATAATAATAAAGGCAACATCGTACAAAGAACATCTTGCCTAAAAAGGAGAAATTTATATGTTTGGATTAACACCATTTGAGAGAAACGATATATGGAATCCTTTTAGAGAGTTTGAAAAGGATTTCTTTAAAGGCTTTGGAGCAGTTGGTCACTGCAGAACAGATATAAGAGATGAAGGCGACAAATATCTTCTTGAATGTGAGATGCCGGGATTTGACAAAAATGACATCAAAATAGATATCAACGGCAATACCCTTACTTTATGTGCAGAACATAAATCTGAAAATGATGAAAAAAACAGTGCCGGAGAATATATCCGACGGGAAAGAAGCTATGGCTCATATTGCAGAAGCTTTGATATTTCAAATATTGATGAAAGCAATATCGGCGCTGAATATACCAACGGAGTTTTAAAGCTGACCCTGCCCAAAAGAGAAAAGGAACAGCCGCAGACAAGAAGAATAGAAATAAAGTAATAATGGCAACACCGTACAATTTTTTGCGGTGTTGTTTTATGTTTAATGTACATTCTGAAATAATTACTGATAGTTATTGACATAATTTAACTATAGAGGTATAATTATGTTTAGTGATGATTTTCTGACATAAATTGTATGGTCAGCATTAACGTTGATAAGTAAAGGAGAGCATATTTTATGCAGGTAAATGTACAGGAAATTACTGAAAAAAATAAGCACACGGTAAAAAAATATTTCAAAAATCTTTTTGATATTCGTGAAGATACCATGAGCTATAGTGAGCTGAGTACAATGATGGAAGAAAACACTATCATACACGGTTCTAATATGTGGATACTGATGCTTGCAATTTTAATTGCGTCTATTGGTCTGAATGTGAACTCAACGGCGGTAATTATCGGCGCTATGCTTATTTCTCCGCTGATGAGCGGTATTCTGACTATGGGTTATTCGCTTGCCACGAGAAATTTAACAATGCTGAAAAAAGCATTTTTAAGATTCGGAACGCAGGTGATCATAAGCCTTATCACGTCAACATTGTATTTTCTTATTACACCTCTTGACGTTCCGACAAGTGAAATGATCGCACGTACAAGTCCTACGCTCTGGGACGTTCTTATCGCATTATTCGGCGGTATTGCAGGTATGATAGGTAATACACGGCAGAAAAAAAGCAATGTTATCCCCGGTGTGGCAATTGCTACCGCTCTTATGCCGCCGCTTTGCACGGCGGGCTATGGAATTGCTACATTGCAGCCTAGATTTATGGTGGGAGCTTTCTATTTATTTGCCATCAATACGCTGTTTATCATGCTGTCGTCAGCATTTGTTACAAAGCTTTTGAGAGTTCCGTCTCATGAAGCAGTCGACGTCAGACGTCAGAAGAAAATCAACAGATTTATTACTGCGATTACAATCATCACTATTATTCCCAGTGCTCTGATAGGCGCACTGACCGTTTACAGCAGCGCATTGGAGCGAAAAATTTCAAATTATCTGGAAAATGAAATTGTATTCTCAGATACGCAAATGGTACAAAGCAGCACTGATTATATGAACAGCGTGATTTCTGTATCATTGGTAGGCGCTCCTATTTCTGATGATGTTATTGAGCGTCTGGAGCAGGAGCTGTCACAGTATGATCTGGAAGGCTTTACGCTTCGTGTTACGCAAAATAAAACTTCGGAAGGAGAAAATCCTGATAAGGTCACAATTGCACTCCAGGAAAATACTATTGAGCAGCTTCAGGAGAAGCTTGCAGAGCAGCAGTCGGCTTTGAAGGAAATGGAAAGCAATCTGTCTGAAAAAACAGATTATAAAAAGCTGTCAAAGAATGGGGCGGCTATATTTACAAAGCTTTCGAATTGCGGCTGCGGCGTTATGTCCGGTGAGAACGGGGACTATCTTTTATTTACGGCAGAGGCAGCAGAGTCTGTTACATCCGAAGAAGAACAGGCTATTAAAAATTGGCTCAGAACAGAAAGCGAAATGACCGATATACGATTACATATTGAAATCAAGGAAGGATAAATGTTATAATAATTAACAGCGAGGTAATTTATTATGAATGTGAAAAATTTAAGCGTATTTCCGACCGGAGAATCAAACGATGTATTTGCACAGTATTTTGTAGGTCAGAGCTATCTGAATATGCTTTCCACGCAACAGGTGGGCATCGGAAATGTGACCTTTGAGCCGGGCTGTCGAAACAACTGGCATATTCATCATGCTGACAAGGGCGGAGGGCAGATATTGCTTGTGACTGCCGGAAGGGGATACTATCAGGAATGGGGCAAAGAAGCACAGGAACTCCATGCAGGAGATGTTGTAAACATTGCGGCAGGCGTTAAGCACTGGCACGGAGCAGCTCCTGACAGTTGGTTTCAGCATCTTGCAGTAGAAGTTCCTGCTGAAAACGGCAGAACCGAATGGCTGGAAGCAGTTTCAGACGAAGATTACAATAAATTGAAATAAGGAGGTATCTGATATGGCAAAGGTAACGGCAGGACGAGATCAGTTAGGCGATTTTGCTCCCAAATTTGCAGAGCTGAATGATGACGTATTATTCGGTGAAGTATGGGCAAGAGATGATAAGCTGTCTGTGAGGGACAGGAGCATCGTAACAGTGGTTTCACTTATGGCAAGCGGTGTTCTGGACAGCTCTTTGCAGTTCCATATCCAGAATGCAAAAAATCATGGTGTGACAGCAGAAGAAATGGCTGAAATTATTACTCATGCTGCATTTTATGCAGGTTGGCCGAAAGCGTGGGCGGCATTTCGCATGGCAAAAGAAGTATATACAAACGAAAAACAATAAGTAAAAGCTTAGTGGTATATTTTTCGGCATCGGAGTTACGGCAGAGTAGCTACTGCGAAAAAACGGACGTCTCCAAAAGAGCGTCCGTTTTTTATATTTGTCAACACTGTAAAAGACATGCAGTATTGTCGTCTTAAATTACGCTTAAAAGCACTCCTGCAGCAACCGCCGAGCCAATAACTCCGGCAACATTCGGACCCATAGCATTCATAAGCAGGAAGTTTGTAGGATCTGTTTCTGCGCCGACCTTCTGTGACACACGAGCAGCCATAGGAACTGCTGAAACGCCGGCAGAACCGATAAGAGGATTGACCTTGCCCTTTGTAACCAGGCACATGATCTTTCCGAAGAGAACACCGGCAGCAGTACCAACAGCAAAAGCAATAACGCCGAGGATAATAACCTTTGCAAATTCAAGGTTGATGATCTTGTCTGCCTGAGTAGTTGCACCTACGGATACGCCGAGGAAAATTGTGATAATATTCATAAGCGCATTCTGAGCCGTATCCACAAGTCTGCTGCAAACGCCGCTTTCCTTAAAGAGATTACCCAGCATAAGCATACCAACAAGCGGAGCTGCTGACGGAACGAGAAGCGCAACGATCAATGTAACGGCAATAGGGAAGATTATTTTTTCTGTTTTTGAAACCTGACGAAGCTGAGGCATTTTGATTGCCCTTTCTTTTTTTGTGGTAAGCAGCTTCATAATAGGCGGCTGGATAACAGGAACAAGCGCCATATATGTATAAGCGGCAAGGGCAATAGTACCGGTACTGATACTGAATCCTCCGCCGGACAAAAGCTTGCTTGAAACGTAGATAGCTGTAGGACCGTCAGCACCGCCGATAATAGCTATCGAACCGCATTCGGCAGCCGAGAAGCCCAGAACAGCCGCACCGATAAACGTAAGGAAAATACCTGCCTGAGCAGCCGCACCGAGAAGGAAGCTTTTCGGATTTGCGATAAGCGGACCAAAGTCGGTCATTGTGCCGATACCCAGGAAGATAAGCGGCGGATAAATCTGCAGCTTTACGCCGAGATATAGTATATCCAGCAGTCCACCCTCATGCAGCACGTCCCCGAAATTTATGTTTGAGGCGTTTGCCCACAAATCGGGGTGATACATTTCCGCAAGGGGAAGATTTGTAAGGAACATACCAAATGAAATAGGCAGCAAAAGAAGCGGTTCAAACTCCTTGACGATTGCAAGATACATAAAGACAAAGGAAATCAAAATCATAACTCCGGCTTTCCAGTCCATGTTGGCAAGACCGCTTGAAGCGGCAAGGTCTTTTATCGTATCAACGAATATGTTTAATACTTCACTCATACCTGAAACTAAATCCTTTCTGAAATTTTTTTAAGAGTCAGAACGGAGCTGTATCGCTCTGAAGTCCGGCAACAGACCATGCAGGTCTTGACGCTTTATTTCTGACTGCCTTGACTGATTTTAATTTATATTTCTTTCCGTCAGCCTCTCCCATAGCGGCGACTGCTGCGGCAATGACCGCAATGATCTCGTCCTCGCTTTTCGAAGCAGGCTTTACAGACGATTGTTTTACAGGTGCTACTATTGGCTGCGGCTTTTCAGCTTTGATCTCAGCTGGAGCTTTGGATTTATCTCTGTTTTCAATAGCCGTAAAGGTTTTTCCCATGAGCCATACGAAAAGAATAAGAATAATCAATCCCAGAAACACGACCGAAAGTCCGGTAATTACCACAGCCCACACATAACTGTAGCCCTCTTCGTCTACAACCGCTATCGAAGCATTTTCCGCTGCATTTGCGGCAAGGCTGTATAGTGTCGGTAAATTCATATACACACTCTCCCTAAAAATAAACTTTTATAACATACATATAACATTATACACTATTTTTTTACGTTTGGCAATAGAAAAATAAAGTTAAAATAAAAAGTTTTTTGTCGGAATTATTTTTCCGGCTTTATCGTGATCTCGCCAACCTCAGGAAAATTATTGAATCTTGCCGGAACAGGGGAGTTACCGATGCCCGATGTGATAAACAGATATCCTTTTCCCATTTTAAACAGTCCTTTATCGTAAATCTCTTTTTCCTTATTAAAAATCTCGGGCAGTATTTGACTATCATAGTATGCAGGACCTAAAAAGGGCACTTGAATGACTCCGCCGTGAGTGTCGGCGCAAAGGGTCAGGTCTGCTCCGAAGTTTTTATATTCTTCAAACATGGGAATATGCGCCAGAAGAATATTATATGTATTTTTATTTATGTCAAGTTCGTTGGACAGGTCAAAATATTCTGAAAACCATGCGTTGCTGATACCATGAAAGGTTATTTCGGTATCCTTTATCTTGATTTTTTCGGATTCCTGATCTAAAACGTCGATACCGTTGGCTTCCATTTTGCTTATATAAGCGTTGGTTCTGTCGTCATGCTCTCCAAGAACAAAAAATAATTTATAACCTTCGTCAATAATTCCGGTCATAAGGTTCATGGAAATATTTTTTTCCTCTTCGGGAGCACCGGTAGTGTGCATGTCTCCGAGAACGCATACTACATCCGGGTCGAATTTTTTTATTTTGTCAATTATTGTATCATTGGATATTGCTAAAAAGCTTGTCGAAGCGTGAAGGTCGCTGAGAACGGATATTTTGATATCATTTTTAACTTTAGGAGAGCTTATTTCAACCTCCGTGCTGAAAAGAAGATAATTGTTTGCCCACCATACAATGAACACTATAGCCGCAAATATTATCAGCTTCATGAAACGGCGTCGGCCCTTTTTAGCCGGTTTAGGCTGAGAATTTACAATATCCTGTTTATTGTTTTCGTACATACTTTTTGTTACCTCTTTTTAATTTTGTATGTGCACATCCAGCTGCCTGAATGGAATGGTAATATTATTTTCTGTAAAGGTTTCATTTACAAGCTCGGTCATATCGAATTTTACCTGCCAGTAATTTTCGGTGGCAGTCCACAGTCGTACCGTTATCTGCAAGCTGTCCTCCGCCTGTGTTCCCAGCCGCACAAATGGCGGTTCAGGCTGGTCAAGAACAAGCTTATGCTCTTCGGCAATTTTTAATATCAGCGATTTGGCAAGCTCCAGATCGTCGGAATAGCTTATGCCAAACTCCAGGTCAACACGCCGTTTGTCCTTTTCGCTGTAATTGGTTATCAGCGAATTTGCAACATTGCCGTTGGGGATATATACTGTTTTGTTGTCGATGGTGACGATTTTTGTATAGAGTATGCTGACACTTTCAACCACTCCCGACGCAGAATTGGTCTCCACATAATCACCGGCCTTGAACGGCTTTGAGAAAAGAATTATGAACCCTCCGGCGAGATTTGAAAGACTGTTCTGGAGAGCAAGTCCCACAGCAAGTCCGGCAGCGCTTAAAATGGCAATAAGAGAGGTCATGGGGATATTTAAGATTGAAAGGGAAATTATAAGGGTTATTATGTAAAGCAATATCTTTACTATAGATGAAAGAAACCCTTCGGCGGCACTGTCCACATTTGTCCTTCGCATGAATTTTTTCATTATATGAATGATGAGCTTGGAAATTATTATGCCGAATATGAAGAAAAAAACGGCAAAACCAATAGCCGGCAGCATATCAACGAGTTTTTTTCCTATAGCCGATAATATTATGCTGATTTTATCCGTTTCCTCGGCAGAGCTGTTTATGGTGTTGGAGATAAGCTCGTCAAGGGATTCGGTGGAGGTGGTTGCAGTGGTTTTTTCTGTGATTTGTGAAATTATTGTCGTTATCATTATTTTTTACTTGCCCTTTCTGAAAAAATGTGCTATAATAATATTATAAATTCAGGATAAGAAAATGTCAATGCAATAAATCAAAATATTCTTTGTATTATATGAAAAAATATCGGTTTTTTAGTGATAAACGTCTTTGACAGATACATATATTAGTTTTAACTTAATCCGTGTGATATGTGATTTTTACTGAAAATCAAGAACGGAATATGGTTGATTTATCACTTTGGTATATAAACATAAAAAAAATATGCCAATAAATGTATGAATATCACAAAAAATATCAGGATAATTAATTTTAATACAAAAAAAGTTTTTTTAACCGTTTTGTAATCCTTGGGAAAAATTACTGTTTTATTCGTGAAAATTAACAAAAAAACGGTAGTAAAAATATGCATTTCGCTAAAAAAATATGAATGTTTGCCATTAGGCATTGACTTTTTGCCGCCAGTATTGTATATTATTGATACGAAAGCGTTTGAATTTTTTTCGTTTTCTGTTTTTTTGATGTTTATGATGTTATCTGATTTGTAATGGCAATACTGAGAATTTGAATTTGCAGATATAAAAATATTCGGCATAAAGCATATATATTCTGACTTGTGTTTAAAAAGAACGGAAAGGCGATTCATATTATGGTATCAATAAAGACGATCGCAGAAGAATGCGGTGTGTCAATTGCGACGGTAAGCAAAGCTCTCAATGGTCACAGCGATGTCGGTGCAGCTACAAAAAAACATGTTCTCGATACTGCTAAAAGGCTTGGCTATACCCCTAACGCTCAGGCAAGAGCGCTGAAAACAAATAAAACTTTCAATATCGGGATACTTCTTAACGATAAAGCGGGCAGCGGTCTTACTCATCCGTTTTTTTCAGCCATTCTGGATAGCTTCCGTGTAGGCTGTGCAAACAAGGGGTATGATATAACTCTTATCAATCTTGTGACCAGTCAGGTGGGAACAAGCAGAATGTCCTGCTATGAACACTGTATGTACCGTAATCTGGACGGTATACTCCTTGCGTGTGTGGACTTTTACAGCAAGGATACAAAAGAAATATTCGACAGCGAGATTCCAGTAGTGTCCATCGACTTCAGACGTGATAAGTGCTATTCGGTTTCTTCCGATAACGCAGGAGGAATCAGAAGCCTGGTGGAATATATCTACAGCTGTGGACATGAGAAAATCGCCTATATCTACGGCGACAGCTCGCAGGTTACTACAACAAGACTTAATTCATATCTGGATACTATGAAGTCTCTGGGGCTTCAGGTGCAGCCAGATTACTTACGACAGGGTAGGCATGTGGATTCTGAGCTTACCGAAAAATACATGACCGAAATGATGGAACTTTACGATCCGCCTACATGTGTTATCGTTCCGGACGATATTGCGGCTATCGGAGCAATGAACGCAGTTAGAAAGGCGGGAAAAAGTATTCCCGATGACATTTCCATAGCCGGATACGACGGTATAAGCACGATACAGCTTTTGCAGCCACAGCTTACAACATATTGTCAGGATACTCATGAGATTGGTCGTGTTGCAGCCAACAAGCTTATCAGTATCATAAAAAGCAAAAGTTCGATGGGCGAAGATAATTATGATACGATAATACGTGGGCATTTAATTGAGGGAAATACTGTCAAGCACATTTGACAGATAATTTTCATATATTTAGTTTTTGTTTATTATATTTTATTTTAATAAAATGTAATAAGATTATTAAGGAGGAAAACTACCAATGAACAAACTTAAAAGAACATTAGCACTGGTTGCTACTCTTGCAATCTCTGCAACAGCATTCGTAGGATGCGGCGATGAGGAATCATCTTCAACAGCATCTAATTCAGAATCATCTTCACAGGCTGAAGAATCAAGCGCAGCTGAAAGCGAAGGCGACAGCTCATCAGATGCTGATACACCTGCAGGTGGCGAAATTACACTTCCTACAGGCGGCACAATGACAATCCTTACATGGACAAGTGACGACCTTAAGGTTATGCTCCCAACATGGCAGGAAGCTGAAGGCGTTGACGAATCAAGAGTTGCAACTAAGGACTACGGTTGCCAGGGCGGTGAAGCTTCTGCAAACTATGATCAGTACTTCCTCGGCGGCGAAGACGTTGATATGATGTTCCTCGAAGCTGACTGGGCATTAAAGTACTTAAACGATGACGATGTTACAGCTCCTCTTTCAGCTCTCGGTTTCACAGATGCTGACTTTGCTGACCAGTATGCATATACAACAGAAATCAGCAAGGACTCTAACGGCGTAATCAAGGGTACAACATGGCAGGCTGCTCCTGGTGGTTGGTGCTACAGAACTGACCTCGCTGAAAAGTACCTCGGCGTTAAGACACCTGAAGAAATGCAGGCTAAGGTTTCAGACTGGACTAAATTCCAGGATACAGCTAAGGAAGTATACGAAGCATCAGGCAACAAGACAGCTCTTACTGTAACACTTGGCGGTATCTGGCAGGCATTTGCTGCTAACAGAACTCAGCCTTGGGTTAAGGATAACAAGCTTGTAGTTGACGATTCTTGCAGCACATTCATTCAGCTCGCTAAGAACATGAGAGACAACAAGTATGTTACTGAAATCGAACAGTGGGGTGACGCTTGGAAGCCAGCTGGTCAGACAGATGACACAATGGGTTACTTCGTATCAACATGGGGCTTCGGTAGCTTCCTCTTAGACGCAGCAGGCGGCGAAGGCGGTACTACATACGGTAAGTGGAATGTTTGCGAAGGTCCGGCTCCTTACTTCTGGGGTGGTACATGGCTCGCTTGCTCTGCTAAGACAGACGCAGCTGATCTCGTTGCAAGCTTCATGAGATACTTCACAGTAAATCCTGATACAATGAAGGCATATGCTCTTGCTAAGCCAGACTATGTAAACAACAAGACAGCTATGCAGGCTATTGTTGATGAAAAATCCAACTCTAACCCACTCCTCGGCGGTCAGGATCAGTTCGCTGTTCTTCATGAAAACGCTCAGAACATCAATCTCAACGGACTTATCACACCTTATGATGCATCTATCAAGTCTGCATTTATGAGCGCTGTTGATAAATACTGTAAGGGCGAAATCGCTGACGAAGCAGCTTGTATCGAAGAATTCAAGAACCAAGTTGCAACAGCTGTAACAGATATTACTGTTGACTAATTTATTTTTATTTTACTTTTACTTAAAGCATGCTGCGGGATGGCTCGACCATCTCGCAGACATGTATTATTAATCTGATTTCTTTAGAGAGAGGTGTACTATATGGCATCTACTGCACAGAGAAATATGCGTTCTGTTAATATACGTTCTGTATCATATGCAAAATACGGCTATTTCTTTATTTTACCATTCTTTTTGGTGTATTGCTTTTTTCAGCTTTGGCCTTTAATTAACACTTTTGTCCTTTCCGTTTATGGTAACGGAAAAGCATTTGATGAATTTATCGGACTCGGAAACTTTGAAGCTATTTTGTTCGGCACAGGCATGGGTCGTCAATCTGCGGCTATTCAGGAGCAGTTTTTCAGAACCCTTGGTAATACTTTTATTGTCTGGGTTGGTAACTTTATACCACAGATTGCTATCTCACTGGCTCTTGCTGTCTGGTTTACAGATGCTAAGCTTAAAATTCCAGGCAAGGGATTTTTCAAAGTTATAATGTACATGCCTAATATCATTACTGCGGCTTCGGTAGCTGCTTTGTTCCTTAAACTTTTTGACGAAACATACGGTCCTATTAATACTTTTCTTCAAGATATGGGTCTGATAAGTGAACCTATTAAATTTGTATCTGGTCCTGTTGCGTCAAAAGTCATGGTAATGTTTATTCAGTGTTGGATGTGGTTTGGTAATACAATGATCATGCTTATGTCGGGTATTATGGGACTTAATCCATCATTATTTGAAGCAGCAAATATTGACGGTGCGAGCAGCGGACAGGTGTTCAGAAAGATCACACTCCCGCTTCTCAGACCTATTATGTTATATACTGTAATCACCTCTATGATCGGTGGTTTGCAGATGTACGATATTCCTTACATGTATATAAACGGTACTTCAAGAAATGAATATACAAAAACTGTTGCAGTATTCATTTATGAACACTTCCGTGAAACAATGCCTAATCCTAACTACGGATTTTCGGGCGCTGCGTCAATCATACTCTTCATTATTACTGTAATTCTTGGTTCTATAACTTTCTATACACAGCGTGATAAGGATGCTATTGCTCGTAAAAAAGAAAGAAAGGCGCATATGAAAGCCTTAAAGGCTAAACAAAGTGGATTGGGAGGTATGGAAATATGAGTGTTGAAAAACAACCAAAAGATAATTATACCTTCAAATTGCGGGTAAAATCAGGTATTCTTTTTGGGGTATGCGTTCTTTTGACGCTTATCTGTCTTGTACCTATTTATATTCTTATTGTTAATGCAACGAGAAGTCATACTGAAATCGCAAATTCACTTTCACTTATTCCGGGCAGTCATCTGATGAAGAATATTAACACTATTGCAACTGATCCGAACTTTGCGTCTTTTAATGCCCTTATCGGTTTCAGAAACAGTGCTATTATTTCAGTTGGCGCAACCTTCTTTAGCGTGTTATTCTCAGCGCTTACTGCTTATGGACTTTATGTATACGACTTCAAGCTCAGAGGTCCAGCTTATACATTTATTCTTGGCGTAATGATGATTCCTATGCAGGTAACATCAGTTGGTTTCTTGCAGTTTATGATTAAGTTAAATCTTAACGACTCATATATCCCACTTATTATTCCAACCATTGCGGCTCCTGCTATCGTATTCTTTATGCGTCAGTACTTACAGTCCTCGTTCCCGTTGGATATCGTCGAAGCGGCACGAATTGACGGATGCAGCGAGTTCAGAACATTCATTACAATTGCTATTCCGATGATGAAGCCGGCTATCGCCGTTCAGGCAATATTTGCTTTCATCGCTAACTGGAATAACTTCTATCAGCCGTCAATGCTTCTTATTTCAAGAAAAGAAAATCAATTGACAATGCCTATGATGATCAGTATTTTGAAGTCGAACGATAAAATTGCCGACTACGGTGCAGTTTACTATGCTATCGCACTTTCAATCGTTCCTCTTATTATTGCTTATCTTCTTCTTTCACGTTTTATCGTTGAAGGCGTTGCACTTGGCGGTGTTAAGGAATAATATCTTAATAATTACAGCAGGCGCAAGGCGTCTGCTGTTTTGTTATAATTGAGTTTTTAGGGGTGAAATGATGACAGAGCTTGAAATAACAATGCGGGCAAAATCCTATATTGACAGCCTTGCACAGGGAATTGACCCCATATCCGGTAAAATGGCAAAGGAGGACGATGTAATAAATAATTTGCGTATCTCTAGATGCTTGTATTATGTGTCCGGAATACTGCAAAAGGTTATTGATAATGGAGGAGAGATACAGAAAGTACGTAAAAAAAGAAACGATAAAATGGCTTTTTCGCTAACTGATGAACAAATTGTCAATCTTAAACCGGATGCTGCGGAGCTTTCTGTTAGTAAAATAGTTAAAATCATAAATGAGCAAATTGACGATGGGGCTATGAAAAAGCTTAAAGTTACTACCGTTACAAACTGGTTGGTGAAAATGGGATTTCTGGAGGAAATTACCGAAATGGGACGTACTGTGAAAATGCCTACCGATGCAGGCAGCGAAATCGGCATGAGGATAAGACAATTTACTGATACTGGTAGAACAGTTAAATATGTTGTGTATTCATCTGCTGCGCAGTAATTTATTTTTGATAATATTCATGGAATAAGTGAATATTCCATACAGGAAGAAAATGAAAAGCTGGCTCAGAAAATTTTTGATGAACAAAAATCTAATCAGGAAAATGCTGAGGAAAATATTGAGCTGATAGCTGAAGCTGATGAATAATGACAGAAATCACATGTTAAAAATATTATGAAAAAAATCTCTTCAATCACTTGACAAATTAAATAAAATAATGTATAATAATAAAATGTATCGATATGACTTGAAATTATTTTGAGATGTAACAGTATAACATATATTTACTGTTATGTCAAGGACTTTTTTAAAAATATTTTTTGAAGTCGACGCTCCGGCAGCGGTATCAGCCGGAAAAAATCAAGGAGGTTTCCGCCTATGGTGAATGTTAAACCGGTGCAGCTCGGAAAGAATGTACGAATGAGTTTCGGTAAGATAAACGAAGCTCTTGAAATCCCTAATCTTATCGAGGTGCAGAAAAATTCATATCAATGGTTTAAAGATGAAGGTCTTAAAGAGGTTTTCCGTGACGTTTCGGCTATTACCGATTATAACGGCAATCTGGTTCTGAATTTTATCGATTATAAAATTGACGATATTCCAAAATACACTATTGCCGAATGCAAGGACAGAGACGTTACCTATGCAGCACCGCTGAGAGTTACTGCAACTCTCTGGAACAAAGAAACCGGAGACGTAAAGGAAAGCGAAATTTTTATGGGCGATTTTCCGCTTATGACTGAAAGCGGTACTTTTATCATTAACGGCGCAGAACGTGTTATCGTTTCACAGCTCGTTCGTTCACCGGGCGTTTATTATGCCTTTGAAAAGGATAAAACCGGTAAGGACCTTTTCAAATCCACAGTTATTCCGAACAGAGGCGCATGGCTTGAATATGAGATGGATTCAAGCGATGTGGTTTACGTAAGAATAGATAAAAACAGGAAAATTCCTCTTACAACCTTTATCAGGGCGATAGGCGTCAGCTCTGATGAGGAAATTTTTGAACTTTTCGGTCATGATGAAAGACTGGCTCAGACTATCCTTCAGAAGGACGGAACCAAAAATAATTCCGACGCTTTGATAGATGTGTATAAAAAGCTCAGACCGGGTGAGCCACCTACAGTTGAAAGCGCAGTGGCGCATCTTAATAATCTTTTCTTTGATGCAAAAAGATATGACCTTGCCAGATTTGGCAGATATAAATTCAATAAAAAGCTTGGTATCGGTTCGAGAATATCAGGGCATGTTCTGTCCAGACCTGTTGTGAATCCTCTTACAGGCGAGATAATGGCTGACGAGGGCGACAAGCTGAGCTTCGAAAAGGCAATGGAAATCGAACAGGCAGGTGTTTATGAGGCTTATCTGACTGTAGAGGTCAAGGAATATTTTGTCACTGATACAGGTGAAAATTCAACCAGAATGATTGAAAGAGAAGTCAAGGTTCTCGGCAATGGCATGGTGGATATTTCAGAATATGTTGACTTTGATGTCGCAAAATACGGAATCAACGAAAAGGTTTCCTTTAAGGTTTTAAAGGATATTCTTGAAACATCTGATGACAAGGAAGAAATTGAAGAAAACGTTAAAAAACGAGTTGATGAGCTTGTTCCTAAGCATATAATCCTTGACGACATTTATGCTACTATCAGCTATTACCTTAATCTCTGCGAGGGCGTGGGTGTTGTTGACGATATTGACCATCTGGGAAACAGACGTATCCGCTCGGTAGGAGAGCTGCTTCAGAATCAGTTCAGAATCGGCTTTGCAAGAATGGAAAGAGTTGTCAGAGAAAGAATGAATCTCCAGACTCAGGATATGGAAACTCTTACTCCTCAATCGCTTGTTAATATAAGACCTATTACTGCTGCTATAAAGGAATTTTTCGGATCGTCTCCTCTTTCACAGTTCATGGATCAGAATAATCCTCTTTCGGAGCTTACTCATAAAAGGCGTCTTTCGGCTCTTGGTCCGGGCGGTCTTTCTCGTGACAGGGCGGGATTTGAGGTTCGTGACGTACATTACAGCCACTATGGAAGAATGTGCCCTATCGAGACCCCTGAAGGTCCTAACATCGGTCTTATTTCCTATCTTGCGACATTTGCTAGAATCAATGAATACGGCTTTATCGAAGCTCCTTATCTTAAAGTTGATAAGGAAACAGGCGTCGTAACCAAAGAGGTTGTTTATATGACAGCCGATGTGGAGGATAATTTTATTGTTGCTCAGGCAAACGAACCTCTTACAGAGGACGGAAAGCTTGCAAGACCTAAGGTAAATGCAAGATACCGTGAAAAGATACTGGAATGCGACCGAGATCTTGTTGATTATATGGACGTATCTCCTAAAATGGTTGTTTCGGTTGCTACGGCTATGATACCGTTTCTTGAAAACGATGACGCTAATCGTGCGCTTATGGGCTCTAACATGCAGAAACAGGCTGTGCCGCTGCTTAAAACTGAAAGACCATTTGTTGGTACGGGTATGGAATATAAGGCAGCTGTTGATTCGGGTATCTGCATTATCTCAAAAACCAGCGGTACTGTTACGGCAGTAAGCGCAGACGAGATAACCGTTACTTCCGATGATAACCGTGAAAATAAATATCATCTCATTAAATTCAAGCGTTCCAACCAGGGTACATGTATAAACCAGAGACCTATCGTAAATCTCGGCGAAAGAGTTGAAGAGGGTCAGGTTCTTGCAGACGGTCCTGCTACAGCGGACGGCGAAATATCTCTCGGTAAAAATGCCCTTATCGGATTTATGACATGGGAAGGCTATAACTATGAGGACGCCGTACTCCTTAATGAAAATTTAGTTAAAAATGACGTATATACGTCAGTTCACATTGAAGAATATGAAATCGAATGCCGTGATACAAAGCTTGGTCCTGAGGAAATCACAAGAGATATTCCTAATGTGGGCGATGACGCTCTGAAGGATCTTGATGAAAACGGTATTATAAGAATAGGCGCAGAAGTTCATGCAGGAGATATTCTCGTTGGTAAGGTAACTCCTAAGGGTGAGACTGAGCTTACTGCTGAAGAAAGACTTTTAAGAGCGATTTTTGGCGAAAAGGCAAGGGAGGTAAGAGATAATTCTCTTAAAGTTCCCCACGGCGAATCGGGAGTTATTGTTGATGTAAAGGTGTTTACAAGACAAAACTGCGATGAATTAAGTCCGGGAGTAAATATGCTGGTGCGCTGCTATATTGCTCAGAAAAGAAAAATTTCTGTTGGAGATAAAATGGCAGGACGTCATGGAAACAAGGGCGTTGTGTCGAGGATTCTTCCTCAGGAGGATATGCCATTTATGCCGGACGGTACTCCTTTGGATATTGTATTGAATCCTCTGGGCGTACCTTCACGTATGAACATCGGTCAGGTTCTCG
>CAMWXM010000036.1 GCA_947178195.1 uncultured Ruminococcus sp. | reverse complement strand
GACCATTACGAAAAAGTTGACCGGAATATATGCGGCAAATGGCTATGTTATGCGGATGAGTGAATTATATTGTCCTTTATTTGTCCGCTAACAATATGAAAAGTTAGTGAAAAGAAGCATAATTTAAATATTGTGAATTGCTGCCAAATGGCTATTTTACGAGGTTTTCTGCAATTTTCAGAAAGTTAGAAAAAGCCACCCGCCATTTTCGATTCCCGTACGGGTCACCACAAGCAACTAAAGTCGAACACTCCTGGGGAGTGTCCGGCTTTTTTTCATCCCCGCCGGAATCGGAATAATGAATGCACTTCTCCCCGTCTTTGTAATTGAGAAGCACAACAACCCTATCCTCATAAACATGAACGCTGTTCACGAAAACATCAATAAGTCTCTGCTTCTGCTCCTGATTGGACAAATCGGTTCTTGAAAATTTCATCAGCCAAGCCTTAATATGCTCCTTGCTTATCACAGGACGGCGTATCTTCTCCAAGGAAATCGCCGTTTCCAGTTTTTCCTGTTCCTGTTCAAGATTTTCAAGCGTTGATTTTGTGGTCTTTGTAACTATCCCCGCTTTAATGGCGTTCATAACATTGTCGATTTCCTTGTTGACCTGCTTCAACTGCTTTCTCAATGCAGGAAGCTCAGCGCTTTCCGTATTCTGCAGCGAATAGCAAGCATCACTGATACGGTCTATCAGCTCCTTATCCTTAAACACCGACATTGCAGCTGATGTCACAACATTTTCAATTAAATCTTTTTGGACGATCTTTTTGCTGCAGCGGTGTTTCTTTGAGGTCATACACTGATAATACCTGTATATCTCATTTCTGCCTGTACCGCTTACGCCCGACATAGTATCTCCGCAGCAGCCGCAGAATATTTTTCCCGTAAGAAAATATTTATCCTCAACCTTTCTGAAGCTTGCAGGCTTATACTTGTTGGCTTCAAGCCTTCGCTGACATTTTTCAAATAATTCCTCTGTAATAATAGGCGGAATTGCTTCGGTATTTACAATATCCTTAAAAACATACTCCCCTATGTAACGGCGGTTTTTGAGCATTCTGTTTATGAAGTTATATGAAAAGGGTTTACCTCTGTTATCAAGCCCCTTGCTTTGCAGATCATCAATAATACTCCGTATACTCTCACCGTTCGCATAGCGATTAAAAATATCCTCAACAACAGGAGCGGTATCAGGGTCAATCTGAAATTTTCTGTCATTGTCTATCACATATCCAAATATCAACGGACCGCCATTGAACTTCCCTTTAAGAACATTTTCGGTCATGCCTCTGGTTGTTTTCTGTGCAAGGTCCTTGCTGTAGTATTCCGCAAAGCCCTCAAATATTGATTCCATAAGCTGCCCCTCGGCAGTGTCGTCAATAGGCTCGGTTGCGGAAATTAAAGTCACATTGTTTTTATACAATGTATGCTTGTACCTTGTACTGTCATATTTATTACGGGAAAAACGGTCTATTTTCCAGACAATGACCGCATCAAATTCACCCCTTGCACTGTTGGCTATCATCTGCATAAATTCGGGACGGTTCTCTGCCTTCCTGCCGGAAAGTGCTCTGTCTGCATAAGTTTTTATCACAGTATGCCCCTTGCGTTCCGCAAAAGCAAGGCATTCCCTTACCTGCCCCTCTATAGATTCCTCCCGCTGGTTGTCACTCGAATATCTTGCATAAATTACTGCTTTCATTTTTTGTCCTCCTCAAGCATTTTCAAAAGTGTCTGTTTAAGTCTGTTGTACATTGGTGATTTAGGGTCAAAGCACATATCCACAAATTCCTTCATTTCGGAATTTACCTCCGGCGGCTTCGGCTCATATTTGTACAGAGTCCCCTGCGGGTTTTCGGTGCGTCCGAAAATGTAATCAAGGGACACATCAAAACGGTCCGAATACCATAAAAGCGTTTCCACAGACGGAGTTGTCTTGTTGGTCTCATACCTGTTCACGCTTGCCTGCGTAATACCGATCTCCTCCGCAAGCTTTGCCTGCGATATATTGAGATTCTCCCGCAGGGTTCTCAACCTCTCGGATAGTATTTGCATACATAACCTCCTTATCATATGATGTTTAGATATATTATACAATATATGATTGAATATTTCAATACAAATTTTGTGAATTTTTTAATAATATCACTTTCCTATGAATTTTTCACTTCATAACTTTTTACCGTTTAAAACAGTCCGCGGCAGCTCATGCTGCCGTAAAGAATAGTAAGTAATAAGCTGTATTAAAAAATTACTATTTTGTTCATAAAAGATTTTAAATTGCACAAATGAACAAATGCCCAAAAAACGGCGATTCTTCACTTTTCTGAAAAATTTTCTTGACAAAACAGAAAATATATGATATTATGTTAATAGCAACATATAATTACACTTCTTTCAAGCATCTAGTGAGGCAGAAAAATGTTAAGTCAAAATAATAATATGGGTAAAATTGAATTTATTCTTATGGAAGTACAGAGTGCAAGCTATATTAATATAGCCTGTGTTGCTGTGCTTTTTTTGTTATTTTGATTCAACGCAAAACATGACTTACTCACGCATACAGCAAAATAGTATCATGTCAAGCAAAAGTCTCAACTTTATCCGAAAGAGAGGTGTTCTTTTCTCCGACAATTGGCAAATACCCATGTATACGACTATGAATTGACAATCAATCATCAAAAATTATGACGAAAGGTATGAACGTAACAATGAATGACAAAAATACTCAAAAAGTTCCGCAGTACATAATAGACGGTTTTGCCCGTCTGTTGCTTCCCGAAATCCAAAAATCTTATCAAGGCGATGAGGGAAACACATACTATGAAAAATGGAATGCGGAACAGGAATTTGCAGATGAAAACCGAATCTGATTGCAAAAGCCTGTAGTTGTATAAACTATGGGCTTTTTATGTCTTTGAAAGGGTAATTTATGTTTTGCTGATAATGCGGCAGTCTTTAATTTAGCTAAGGGCTATATCCTTAGCTAAAAGACTGCTTTGATTTAAAGTAAAGTTGAGTACAAATTTATGTAAGTTATCCCGTCGGAAGCCCTGCTTCCGATAACTTTGGCAAACGGTCATAAGGCAACGTTTAGCCTTAATGTGACTCTTGATGATACGACAGTCAAGGGAGATGTGGATAGTGACGGTAAGGTCAATAACCGAGATTTGATACTTTTGAAATATTATCTTTCGCATCCCGAACTGGGATACAGCGCTCCCGCTGATATAGATGATAACGGTTTGGTCAACAACAGGGATCTCATTGCTTTGAAATACCTGCTTTCTAAAAATTCATGATGTTTATTCGAATTGCGCATAGCTTGATTTATATAAATGATAGAGACAATGTATTTTACTGGATACAAATCAAGAGGTATTATGCCAAAAAAAATATCTTGACAGTTGCCACAAATTGCTGCAGTCAAGATAACGGTTTGCTCGCAAGTGCGATAATGAACTGCGTACAGTATATGATTCTAAATATGCACTGAAGAATATCTGTTTCGAAAAAAATAACTGCCACACCGTGAAGTGTAGCAGTTATAGGAAGTTAGACAGTTATTTCATCATACGGTATTCCCTCGCTTTTCATTGCCTGTTCAAGTAAACTGACATAACGTCCCAGCACCAAGAAACAGGCATAAAGCAAACAGTCTTGCATTTTTCGATTATTGAGGCTTGCTGTGGCGGTAATGGGGTGAACAATGTCACGGTAAACATCATCGTCTTTTCTGCTGGGCATAGCTGCGAAAAGTCTGCCATTGCCCTGAATGATTCTGATATCGTGTACTGCGAAACAATCGTCAATCGTTATGGAAACAATTGCTTTGAGACTGCTGTCCGCAAAGGTTCTGCGGATTTTAACGTCTGTTATTTTCATTGCTGATACTCCTTCGGTCGATTATTTTGATATAGGGTTTACGGAGAAAATACTAATAGGGACAGCACCTCCCTTCATATAATCTCATCATGATCAACTCCTTTACAATAATTTCAAACGGTATTTATACCATTTAAACCAAACCCGGCGGGCGCCGTGCGACCGCCAAAATTTAGGGTACAGATTTTTTCATAAATACATAAAAATGCAAATCGCTAATTGGATTTGCATTTATATCTGTAGTATCATGATATACCTGTCAGGTGTCATGGTTTGTCACCTCCAGTCTGCCTTGATTTTTCATAGATCATCATTTCCTTGTAAATGTATTAGCAGAATTTAGTTGAATCCGTTTAAAAATACCCCGACGGCAGCCTTGCTGCCTTTTCTTAGGGCATGATTTCCTACTATATATAATTTGTTTGAGTAGAAAAGAAAAGCTGACTATTTATTGAAACAATCTGTTCACCTTCACAGAATTACTTTAAAGAGTAACACCATACCGTTTCTCCTAACATCAGAATCTGCCTTATGGTAAAGATTATGCTCGTTCACTGCCATTTCACCCATGTCTTGCTTCTTTAGGCATTGCATTGAAGGACTGTATTGGAATGAAATCAAACCATGGCTATATGAGAACCAAAGCCAAAAAGTAACAAATTATACATTTATTATTAATACAATACATTTTATTCCATTTTTTATACCATTTGTCGGATTTCTGTTGATTTTTGCCGAAAATCATCGTATAATTTAATAGGCTAGATGTAGATATGTGTTATAAAATGTGCAGTCAATATTGTAGGTAAGTATAACTTTGAAATAAAAAGAAATATATCAGCTGTCCATTTTTAAGTTAAGTCAACATTGTTTATTTTGAAACTAAAGAGGTGAACTGCAATGCTTTCACATCACGCCCATTTTGTAAAACTAAATAATGGGAGATATGCTGTTTTCAACAACATGGTAATGGATGTAATTTATGTTGATGAAAATGAAAAGAATCAAATTGTGGACCATACGGTTACCAATCAAGAAACGATTGATTTACTCTTAGATAAGGGCATATATGTCCGAAATAATAGTTCTGATGAGAAGGCACTTAAAATTTTGCGAGATGCTTATAGCGAGACTGTTGGTAGGATTCAAATTTTATACTTGATACTTACAAATTCTTGTAATTTGAATTGTACGTATTGTTTTTTAGAGAACAACACTCAATATAAAGAACAAAGGTCAATAATGTCAGAGGATACCGCCTTTGTAGCAGTTGAAAAATTCTGCGCATATGTTAATCAAAATAAGATTGAATATCCATTAATTATTTTATATGGTGGAGAGCCTCTTTTAAATGTTGAGGTAATAAAGGCCGTTGTCAATTATGCAAAAAAATATGTAGAGGGCATGCAATTCTCATTAATTACTAATGGAACTCTCATCACTGATGAAATCTGTGCCTTTCTTAAAGCGTACAATGTTAACATTGGTATCTCAATAGATGGTGTCAAAAAAATTCATGATAATAATCGTCCATTTAAAAAAGACGGTAAAGGATCCTTTGATGCTGCAAATCAAGGAAGGAGACTTCTTGACCAAAATGGAATCAATTATGGACTTTCGATGACAGTTTCGCCAGATTTTCTTAATTGCCAAGATGAAGTAATAGAATGGTTATCTTCTGAAAATGTGAACAACATTTTCTATAACTTATATCATTTCTCTTCACCAGATGACTCTTGGGAAGAAGTTGCAAAAAAAACGGTTGAGTATTTGATAAAGTCATACGACACATTTAGTTCTTCCCCGCTTGCAGAGGGCAGAGTTCAGAGGCAAATTGATAGCATTATAAAAACAAAATTTATATTTAGCGACTGTGGTGCAGTTGGTTGTGAACAGTTTGTGGTTATGCCCAATGGGGACATTTCAATTTGTCACGGTGACAGCAATACTGGCAATCACATAGTTGGCAATATTCATAGTATTGATATTTCCTCAATTATTAATACTGTTGAAGGATTTGAATGGACAAGAAGAGCAACGCTTTATAACGATGAATGCCTTTTATGTGAAGCATTGTTTTGTTGTGGTGGAGGTTGTAAGCTTCAAGCACAGAATTTATTTGGAAACCGAGAGGCAATTGACAGATTTCATTGCGTATACATTAAAGGTATTTTAAAATGGATGCTAGAAAAGATCGCTAACAACTCTTAACTTATTCGAATAAAATAAAGGAGGTGAGCCGAATGACTGAAATGAACAAAGCTGTTTTCGTGAAGAAGAAGTCTGCATTCAATGGTCAGTGCATGTGTCCTACTAATTGCACTACTAAGAAATGCGAGTCTACATCCGCTGATGTCAAGACCAAAGTCAAGAAGGCATACTCCAAGTAAATGTAAATACCTGTCGGAATCTGACCCCCCACAGTTCGGACAACGACAGGTATTTCGTTATAATTCCTTTTCTAATGCGGTTTTGCAGTTGATTAATCGGCATTTCAAAATGGACACCAAAGTCAAAACAGCTCAAACTTGGAAACAACAACTAAAAAATGACGGAATCTGACCCCAAAGTCCGATTTGAAATGTGTAAAAATCTGCGTAATATTGAGAGATTGTCTTTTTTAAGCGTGTCACATTAGGCGTTTAATGGCTTTGAGTTGTTTCTCTTGCGAATGCAGAGAAAATCTTTTTGGTAACGGCGTCACATCAATTGATAAAGTGGATCACAGGACTTTAAAAATATGGCTTTTCGTATACGGATTATATTGTGAAAAATTGCGCTTTTTTTAAATAAAGCAATAAAACAGCGTTTATCAAGGAAGGCTGTTTTATTGTTTGATTGTTTTATTAAGCAGATTTACGTCACATTTTTGAATTTTGTTCTATATTGTTACAAAAATGCCGTAAACGACTTTATAAATGTTTGTTGATAGGTATTTAGAAATGATTCTTGAAAAGCCACGCCGCCAAAAAATCACTGCATTTTTGCAGAAATATCCAATTGTTTGGGTCTTATTGGGGACTTATTGTTACTGAAAATAATGATAAATTAACCAAAACTGCAACAAGTTTATTTTCTCTACTGCATCTTTCCATTGTAATTAAAATGTTACTAGCCATTTTAAACAACCCCCACGGCAGCCCTGCTGCCGTTTTTAAGAACATGATTTTCTACTGTTACAATAAATTTAGTCGGTAAATCCATGAAACACCAAACATGGTTTACAAGCGCTCATAATTAAGCTATAATGGAAGCAGTAATTGGACTGACGTTATTATATCGATTGCTTACGCAATATGATTTGCGAACAATTTTCAGATGAAGAGAAGACCTTACTTGAGGCACGGTTTAAATGATTTTATAGCTGCCATTCTATGCAAGTGAATGTATTTCGGAATCTGCCTCCCGCAGTTCGTACAACGATAGGTATTTTATTATAATCCCTTTTTAATGTGGTTTTACATATAAACATAATTAGGCATAAAGAATATCTTGACATTAATATTGCAATGTATTATAATATAAATAGGAAAAATGTGTGGTTTTTGAGGGGATAAAAAATCTTTTGATCAGTGCATTTTTTGATTATTGTGTAAGAAAGGATATTATTATGTTAAACAAAGAGGATTTTGTCAGCCTTTCCAAAGAAATAAAAAGCGGATTTGGATTACGGAGAAAGTTTTTGTTCATAGGTCGCAGTTTCCAAAAGTTTCAGTTACCCATGGAACTATGCAGACAGAATTGGTCCGCAGTTATCACCACTTCGGATAGCGAAGAACTCCTTGGATTTTTTGCGAAATCCGATAGAACAATCGTATGTGTTGATAATGCGAATATTAAAATAGAACCTAACACCGAGGACATGCCTGTCATCTTCATTCACAAAATTGATGAGTCAAGCGAATGGTACAGTGAGGACAGCTTTTCAGATACTTTAGGCGATGTTATGAGAAAACTAGGCGGTGGCGGGATCGATGTTTTGTACACTGTAGGACTGTATAGCAACGAGTTCGACATAAACAAGCTTTGCCGCCGCATACCTACTTACCTTATGGGACAAAAAAATTCCCCCTCAAAAACCATTCCAAATTTAAAAGTCTACGAAGAAGAACTAGCAGCTTTTTTTGCGGAATTGGATTCGACGAATGATGATTTTGAACAAATTGTAACCGATGAAAATATATTTTACAAAAACGGTAAGCATGTATCCCTGTCGGATGAGGATCTAATGCAGACACGTAGATTCTTGATACTTGCGACAAGCGGTATTGTTGAGGAAAATCGTCCGATAGGTGATAAACAATTAACCATGGCTTTCGAAAATTTCTTGAAATTATCCCCTACGGATGGACCGCAATGGTACGGATATATACCCGAAACAAAATTCAATGTAAAAAGACCGTTTGAAGATGCTTTGGTAAATGTAGTCACCAAGGCACTGAGTGGCGAAACGCCCGATGTGAAAACGAAATACGACCCCACAAAGCCGATAGTTTTGATGGGACCTCCCGCTTCGAGCAAAAGCATAACTCTTGGATCGTTGGCATACAGAATTTTTGCGCAACATAATAATCCTGTGATTTTCATAAAAAACTATGATATAGATTTTGCAGATGATAACAATTTTGAACTATTGGACGACTTAATGCGCAAAATTGATGACTTGGATGGCGATGCCAAAAGCTTGCTGATTTGGGACGGTTCGTCGAATAAAAACACTCTTGCTGTGGCAAGTTCTCTTGCAAACAAGCTACACAATAGGGGACGCAAATTTGTAATGGTGTGCAGCTCGTACCAATATAATCTCGGCGACTACACAAACGTCGAAATGTGTTTTGATAATAAAAAACAGAACTGGACTTCTTGGAATGACAATATACACAAGGATAGTTCATTGTACATTCATTTGCAGCATGGTAGGCACTGCTTGATAATAAATTCAAATAGAAGGGTAACATCTGGTGAAATTGCTGAGATAAAAGATAGATATAAAAAATATGTCGGCATTGATATTGATAAGGACAACTTACACTCCTTGTTAGATGGCGGCACAAACGGCGAAGATATTTTCATGTATTTTTATCATTTAGCATATTTTCTCAGAAATCCTTTGGAAAAAGGGCTCAAGGACGAACGATCCAATATTTCGCAGATGTACGATAAAGAACTACGTGAGATTTTCAAAAAGAAAGCTGGTTCCCGATTGGGGGATATTTATCCCGAGTTTTTCAAGCAATTTGGACTTTCCACAGATGATCTGAATGCAGATGGAGAGTGGGAGTATCCAGAAAAGTGTTTTAAGAGATTTCAGGAGTGTATTGCTCTGTTCAGTCAGTTTAAGATTAAAACACCGCGTGGACTTGCAATGGCATTATTGGACATAAACAATCCTAACGTCTCATATAGCACAGAAAACGAGAAGATTTACAGATTTGTCGAGGAGGATATTCCGTGGATTCGCTGTGCCGCAACCAATGGCGAGTTGTTTTTTGAGTTCAGAAACACCGAAGAAGCAAGTCTGTATATTCAAGAGCAATTCAAAAGTGTAGATGGCTACAAGGAATGTATGGATTTGATACTGTCTCTGTTTGATACCTATATGGACTATGATGATCCGAGCAGGACTGTAGTAAAATGCTTCTCTGAGCTGCTGAAGGAATTGGGACCAAACAGGGAATGGGAGTTGTATTCGGGTAACCAATTTTCAGCCGAATTCAGCAATTATTTTAAAGAACACATGGAGGAAGTAATCAATAAACTCGACGAGGTAATCAAAGCCAGACTGGATTATGAGTATAGTTTGACATTAAACGAAATAACATTGTGCCGCGAATACTATGGTGACAAAACGATTTTTTTGCGCTGCCTTGAATGTCATAACGAGACAAGCAAATGCGTGCAGAAATATGAGGAAAACATGGACAAGCTGGCAAAAACAATATTCTATACGGACGGACGGATCAAGGAGATAGAAACCCAGTCTTACACCTACAGTTATAAAATCCCCAAAAAACAAATGATAACTGAACTTGCAAATTGCAATGTTGCTTTGCTTGACCGCCAACTGGAATATCATAATTACTGTAAAGAAAATAACGTTACACCTTCGGCAAAGTGGAATGTTATCGGCTTTAAGTCGAACTTTTACGATTTGTTTGATGAGCTTACTCAAATAATCAGTTCTGATCCGCGAAACGGATACTTTTACAATGCTGTTTTCAAAATATACGAAAGGTATAAGGAAACCACAACACAGGTCAACTATGATATTTTGAACCGCCTTGAAAATATCATTGAGAACAGTATTATCATTGATATTATTGCGAACCGCGGAGCAAACGGACGTGATGAATTTGGTGAACATATCTCCAAAATAAAGGAGGAAATGTGTGATACTAACGTAACGCTTGACGGCGTTTTGAACAACAGTGATGATATTGCCAACTTTTTGAACTATCATAACAAAATGTTGGAGAAGGAAGAAACCTCGTCCATCTGCTTTGTCGCCAATACAGAGCTGTTGAGAAATAACATCATAGGACAGGACAGATTCTCGTGCAAAACCTCATTTACCAAAAATGATCTGCGTATTTGCAAAAAAGTCCGCGATTATATGATGGCGGATAAGATTTTTGAAATTGTAAAAAAAGATCAAAATGCGCTTCGTCTTCTATTTAGGGTTTGTTGGATTTGCAGTGCGAAAAAAGATCCTTATTCAGACCTCGACAGGGAATGGCTCACTACCAAAATGAATTGCAATCAGTGGATGGAAATAAACGATATATGTAAACATTATATCGACGTATGTGAATATAAGAATATCGAAGCGTCGTACTTTATTAATTACATCTATGCCCTTTCAACAGTGCAGATTGCGCTTATTTCCAATACAGGCGTTCCGGATGGGTTTAAACGATGCTATAAGATTATTGATAAACTTAGTGAAAAAATGTTTGTTGGCGCCAAAAGAATGAGAGTACCGTTTTTAATTTGTAATGCTGACGGCGAGGCGTTTACCTTTAATTTCAAGGTTCAAAAGGTAAAAAAAGACAACCACGGCATTATGGTTATGTCAAATCCGAATTTAGCAGAAGACATTAAGTTTAGAGCACGGTCGGAAAATATAGAACGTAAAAGCATACCCGTTGAAGGAACTTATATAGAAAACCTTGCTGTAGGCTTGTCGTACACTTCATTCTCGGTATACAAGAAGAACAGCTATCCGAAAGGAGGCAGAAAGTAATGAGCGTGCTTTTTAAAGCCGACGAAGCAACCAAATTAAATGACACTGTCAAAAATGAAATCAGTTCGAACTTATTCATTTTTTGCAATTACGAGCCTACTCCTAAAATAACAAATGACCCAGGCGGTCTTTTTCTGCTCGAAATCAGCAACTTTTATAAATTGCTTGTGGACTCAGGGTGGGTCATAAAGAAATTTGCCTATATTTACAGCGGTAAAGAACGAAGCTACGCTTCACATCTTCCGTTTGCCCAGCAGGACATTGACAAAATATTTTTTATGCTGAAGAATTTGAGAACTGGATTTTTCCATAATGTCTCTCATAACAACGGTGATGATATTATTATCAATATAATCAAAGCATGGTTCAGTCTGCACAAGTCAAACTCCATTGCCATTGATTACACGAATTGCATTAAAAATATCGATGACGATGCGAAAATAGTCATTGAAATTTGCAAGCATTTTATAGACTGCGTCAAGAAAATGCCAAACGCTGAAAGGGAAGCCGCTATTGAGAGATGGAAAAGCGTTATTATCGATTATTACAAGGAAAAACGTGATATTTTTATCAATATGGTCGGCAGCTACTATCTGTTCAAAAATGCTCAGCCATCCCCCAAAAAAATATATGATTTCAAGCAAAGAACTGTAAATGAAATAATACGCAGCTATTTTACCTATGATTTCGAGCAGCATCTAGATAGAATAAAAAACCTTCCGGTTAAGGATGCGAAGATACTTACCCCTGTTTTAAGGTCAATTTACGACAATTGGGATAACAGGGCAAACGAATTGTTTGGCACTAAGGATTATAATTTGTTTTATGACGTCAAAAATAAAAAGCAGCTTATCGACTTATTTTTTGAAAATGAACTTGATAACGTTATAAACGACACGCTTAAAATTGTTCCCGACTGCTCGCTGCTGCCGCAATACATATTTAACGAGGTTTTCGACAATACTGAAACTTTATTTAGCGAATTAAAAACACCATATAAAAGATTTGATTTTAGCCTTCGATAAGATAGTGCTTCAAATGTCTTTGCTCTCCCAAAATTTACATCTGTTGCAAAATCAACGCAGATTTTCTCTTCTGTACTTACAATTTCAATCGAAGGATATTAAGTTAGCCTCAACTAGAGCCGAATCATACTCTGATATTTGTTTGTGCTTACTTTGCTATTTGAAAAAGAATACTTAATGCACACCTTTTATATAGATGTGCATTAAATCCTAAAAATATATTACAATACCAAAGACATTATTCATAAATATTGGTTCGACTTTAGTTAAATTCGGGTCACCAGAATTTGCTCTCACAAATGGCTTAAATACGTCGTTTGTGAGATTTCTTTTTGTCTAAATCACGATTTTGTCCTTTAACTGTCCTTTACGGAGCATTGCTGTCCTTTGCCGTAACTTATGCTCCCTGTTTTTTCTTTGAGGAAAAATCCAATACCGAAGCAATAGCGTCCCCTGCTCTTGCTTGTGCCTGTTGGAATACGTGACAATAAATGGAAGTTGTTGTGCTTATAACCGAATGTCCTAACGCTCCCGAAACAGCAGCTGCGTCCACTCCCTCATTGATTAGGGCTGAAGCGTAAAAATGCCGCAGGGAATGAATATCGCAGAAACGGAAGTTATTTTCCTCGCAAAACTCGTGAAACCAAAAGTAGGGCGTATTGTTGTTCATAGGCTCACCGTTGTATTTCACGAAAAGACGGTCATAATCAATCCACTTGCTGCCCAGCTTCTCACGTTCCTCGTCCTGCTCCGCCTTGTATGCTCGGAGCAAGTCCATAACCACGGGCGGGAATTTCAGAGAACGCTGGGATTTTTTCGTCTTTGTGGTATCGGTATAAATACCTTTTCCTGCGGTATAGTTGGAAGTCCTGCGTACAGAAATAACATTGCTTACGTAATTTTTTTGACGAAAGGGTGTTGACCTATGGCCAGTCCAAACTGGATGAAATTGAAAGGCGATGCGGAGGCAAAATCCATGTTCAGACATGATGAAAGAGAAAAGCGTGAGGCTACAAAGGAGCATAGTAATTTTCATATTGACAAAAGCCAAACGTTCCGTAACTATTCCCTTATAGGCAGAACATATAAGGAGCGCTGTGATATGTATGATGAAGCGATACAATCGGCTATATCCGTTGCGGCAAGCAAAGTGGAAACTTATGTTCCGAAAAAAGGCAAAAATGCCGGAAAGACAATGCAGCGTAAAAAGAGCAAGCTGAGAAAGGATGCGGTAACAGGGTTGAATTTGTATGTACCTGTGCCGATAGACCTGCCGTATTCAGAGTATTACAGGTGGTTTAAGGCTGTACATGACATAGAGGTAGAGTTTTTCGGAGCGGAGAATGTAATAGACAGTGATGTACATTATGATGAGATTCACGAATATTTCGACACTTGGCTCAAGGAATGGGTAATGTCAAGAGTACATATGCACACAACGGTTGTGCCCCGCACGGCGGACGGAAGGCTGTGCTGCAACGAGATTTTTACAAGGGAAAACTGCATAAAGCTCAACAATCTCATAGAGGAGATGACACAGCGGGAATTTGGCATAGCCTTTAATACGGGGGAAGAACCTCACAGGGAAAGCGTGGAGCGTCTTAAGTCCAAAAGCTATGTTGCGGAAATGAAGCTTTTTGAGGAGCTTCAGGCAAAAAAAGAGAGATTATGTGCTGAAATGTCCGAATACAATGAGCAGAAAGAAAAGCTGATTACAGAAGTATCTGAGCTTAATGCATCAAAGGCTATTGCTTGTGATGAGATAATCAGACTGAACGCACAAGTTAGCAATATGCAAACACAGGTATCTGATATGCAAGTTCAGATATCTGACAATAACGAAAAATTGGAAAAACAGCATACAGAAATAAACGAGTGTGAAAAGCAAGTGGAAAAACTTAGTGCAGAAGTAGCCAAGCTTAATGCAACAAAGGATGAAGCCGAGCAAACAGCGGCTGCGGCTCTGAATGAGGTAAATAGACTGAGCGAACAAGTTGGCAATCTGCAAACTCAAGCACTTAAAATGCAATTACAAATATCCGACAATAATGAAACATTGAATGAACAGGATGAAGAGATAATCAAGCGTAAAAAACACATAGCTGGACTTGATGTGCAAATATCTGACCGGAAGAATGAACTTGAAGAACTGGTTGATGATATTGTCGAATGCCAAAAACATCTGGTCTTCTTAAATAATAAAAAGGAAAGCGACCGTGAAGAAATTGCCTATCTGAATGAAATTAAGAAAAGACTAACTAATGACATTGACGAGCTGAACAAAACGGAAGAAGAGCAAATTAACAAAATCAATGATCTAAATAAGGAAATCAATGAAAAACGCATGAAACTGCAAAGTACGACGGCGGAAGTAAGAACGCAAAAAGCCAATGAAGCGGCTAAAAATGTAAATAAAAATTATATGGACGAACGTGCTAACAAGGCTCACGATATTCTTAGAGGCCTTTAACTGTTGTGATTATCCCCTATTGATTTCCGCTTTAAATCTTCATATCAAAAGCGACCAAGTTTTCCTTAGACGCATTATATAATTTTTCTCGGAAAATAATGTCTGACTTTTTGGAATCATTTCAGATAGAAAAAATAACAAATTTAAGACAAATTGTAAAATAAATATAAAATTTTATTTCAGATATTGACACCGTGTCAGAATAGTGCTATACTTATTATGCTGACACAGTGTCAGAATAATAACGGAGGTAATTTGCTATGAAGAAAAATATCGGTTCAAAATTGGCTCTCTATCCTATGCCTATTACTGTTATCGGCGCAATGAACGGCGACAAGCCCACATGGACTTTAGTAGGTCATTTGGGTATCATAGGTCACGACCGCATACTTGTGAGTCTTGCCGTGCCGCACTTTATCAACGAAAAAATCAAGGAAACAAAAAAGCTTTCCGTCAACATTGTTGACGAGAAAATTTTGCCGCAGGCAGACTATGTCGGTTCTGTCAGCGGAAATAAAACGGATAAATCGGATGTATTTGCCTATGAAATGGGCGAAGCGGGAACGCCTATCATCAATGACGCACCGCTCACTATGGAGTGCAGTATAGCGGACATTTACGAAACGCCGAATTTTGAAAGCTTTATCTGTACCATTGATAACACCTATGTATCCGAAGAACATTTAGACGCAGAGGGCAAGATAAATTACAATACGCTAAAGCCTGTACTGTTTGAATTTCCTACATATCACTATCTGAAAACAGGAGATGTGATCGGCAAATGCCTTTCTATGAAAGAAAGCTATAAAAAGGAGGAAACAATATGCCAAAGGGTTCGCCGGAACTCACAAACGCCCGGAAAGAGGAGATCATAAACGCCTGCGAGAAGCTCTATAAAACCATGAGCTTCAAGGAGATAACGATGAAAGAGATAGGCGAAGCCACCAGTTTTACCCGAACATCTATCTATAATTACTTTCAGACAAAAGAGGAAATTTTTCTTGCTCTTTTGCAGCGGGAATATGAGCTTTGGATAGCTGACCTAAACGAGATCATGAATAAAAATCCCGTGCTTTCAAAGGACGAGTTTGCAGATAAATTGGCTTGGTCTTTGGAAAAGCGGGAACAGCTTCTCAAAATCATGTCCATGAACCACTATGACATGGAAAGCAGCAGCCGTCAGG
>CAMWXM010000035.1 GCA_947178195.1 uncultured Ruminococcus sp. | reverse complement strand
TCAAACGATACACCATTTATTTTTCTTGCCACGGCGAGTTTAGAAGCTGATGTTGAAATACCAGATAGGTCACCCTTAAACGTTGTTGCTGTAACGCCAGTAGATTCAACCTTTATCCATGGGTTACTATAACCTGGACCCATGTAGTAGTATTCGACCTTGTCATTCTGACCAAATGCTCCTATACAACCACGTAAATCTGTATCTGAATTATTACGATAATATAAGCCTCCTGCAAATGCATTTGATGTAGGCAGGTTATATCTAACACCACCAGCTACAAGCTGTGCATACCTATCATCATTTGATCCCGCACGAGTTTTGAATACGGTAGATTTCAACTCGTCCGTTGACGGGGTAAAATCTATCCCTGCAAGCTTGTTCTTTTCTTCCGTTGTATAGTCATTGCAGGAAAGTCCCTTACCTGAAATCTTATCAACCTTATCGTCAATGCTATTATAAGTATACATAAGAAGATTTCGATATTCATTTGTAAAATCGTTAGTTGATAATCCCTTTCCCTCTTCCTTCTGTACTTTAATATCAAATAAAGCTGAAATATTATTTTGATTTGCGACAATTTGCCGTTTATAATTATCGGTAAAATCATTGGTCGAAAGTACCTTGCCTTCGATTTTATCGACCTTATTATCAAACTGCTCACGCAATTCATTAATATCACCAATAGTTGCTACCGCCGCTACATCTGTTTTCAGCGATACATTTTCCGCATTGCCTACCGTAGTAATAAGCTGTATGTACGCCCCCGATGCAGTAGTTCCGTTGTAAGGCGGCATATAGCAATTTCCTGTTGTTTCAATTGTCAATCCAAAAAGTATTTCACCGTCATCAGGATCAACAGCATATAATCCCAACGTTCTCATATAATACCCTGTTGTCAGCTCCGAATTGTTAAATGCAGTTTCAACCTTAATAGAAGTTTTGTCTGTACGCGTTATTTTTGAAATAAGGCTTGTTTGTTTAACCTTTAAAAGTGAAGTTAAACTTTCAAGTTCTTTAAGCGTATATTTGTTGTCAGAGGAAGATATTTTTGTAAAATTAATATTTCCGATTCCTGACATCATTTTAGCCACCAATGCTTGACCTTTATTGGTTATGGTCAGCTTTGAAAATTCAGCCATATTTTCGCTCCCTTCTAATTTCTTATTACAATAATTTCGGATATGCCTATACCTGAACCTATCAAACTTTTTCCTTCTGATACGCATTGAATTTTGTTTACAGAATTTACCGTCATATTGCAAGGAATCATTGTTTCGATTATACGTTCCAATTCTTCAATTTGTCCAAACATTTCAAGACCTACTGCAATTTTAATGTTATAATTCAAATAATCCTTTACAATAGAAAAATTTGATTTTCCACATATGCTAATTAATTTTGCAATAAAGGCTTTCAGGGTACACGGAATGGAATTAAACCATCTTGAATAAACTCTTGCCCGACGGCTTTCAAGGGTATCCTCTTTTGACGGTAAAATGTTAAGGATTTTTTCAAATCTTGAAATACCATATTCATCAGCGGTTTCGATAAATTCATTGCGCAATGTACGATCAGTGGCATTCCATACCAAAATGAATTCGGGATTTTCAGTTTCCAGAGCCGCGGAAATTTCTTTGTATTCAGCTAAAAATTCCGGTAAATAGGAAACAAGCTCAACTTCTCTTACCATGCGCTTGCACCTCCATAAACAGGAACTTCATACTTTCCTAAAGTAAGGTTATCAGCAATTCTGTTGATCGTTGTACCGTCGACATCTTCGATACCTTTAATGCTCAAAAGCCGTGTTTCAATCTGACTGATACGGACTACTAAATAAGGATTATCAGCCCATGATTTTCTCAAATTAAGCAAATAATCAGACACAACGTTGTCAATCAGACCTTGCAGATTTGACCAGCTATACCCCGTATCAAAAGTAATATTGGAATTTATTTTAATGCTGACTTCTTCTGCACTTTTCACATTTACTAAATGACCGATAGGAGCTAAACCGTAACCTTCTCCGGCGTTTTCATCAGGGTCAATTGTCTGCTGAACCTTCTGTATTAACGCGTCAGAAGCAATCCCGAAATCAGAATTAAGGATAGTTAAAAGCACTGTCCCCCCAGTTGTCAGCTTTTTATTTTTTGCGGCATTATAAACTGTTTCAAGCCATATTTTCGGATCGCCATCTAACGCGTCGATAATAAATTCATACCAATTCTTTACAGCGTTGGACGGTATCAGACCTGAAGGTGAAATGTCTCCGTTCCAGACTCTTGTTACTTTTACGCTTCCTACTCCGGGAATTGCATTTGTTTTTTCAAGATAATCCTGAATATTACCGCCAAACGCTTTTTCGTTGAAGGAATCAAAGTAACGTTTTCTTAAATCTTCAGTGTCCTCTTCATCCTCTCCGGAAATAAGAATTTCAGTAAGTTGGGCTGTTTCCAGACCGTCTATATAATCTATTGGAGTCATAATCCCTAACTGCTGATTGCCTGTAATTCCCGGTGTTTCACATTGCACCTGATATTCGCCGTCTGCAATTTTTTCAAGCACGGTAAAATTTATTGAGCCAATATTGAACCTCTGCCCGATAACATCAATATTTGTTGGGGTAAATTTTCCTTTCAAAACAGCGTGTGTTGCTTCATAGGGGATAATTCCTCTTTCCTTACAACGTTTAATGAGAAATTCTCTTGAAGCCGTATCGCCGTATGCTTCCTTTATAATATTATCAAGCTCAATATATAAAATCTGCAATTCTATAGCCGTTGGAGAATGGGTATCAAAAATAACCGAACCCTCTCTTTTATCCAATTTGTCTGATACTCTGTCAAGCATTCGATCAAGAATCGCTTCATATGTAACATTTTCATACATTAAAAATCCACCTCTTTTTCTGCTTCTGTATCACCAAATATCGTATGAACAGTAAAGGTCACATGGATAACATCTTTTTGCGGAATACTGAATTCAAAATTATCAACACTTTTAATTCTGTCATCCCATGTAAGAGCTTCTGTAATTCGCCGTTCCAATTCAGGGCAAACATATTCAATAGGCTGACCGTACAAATCAAGAGTTTCTATTCCGTAATCCCATGAATACATTACATGCTGATAACGTTCTGTAAGTAGTATTTTGTAAATCGCCTGTTTAACTGCTTCAAGCTCGTCACTGTACCCTCTGACCGTATTATTTGTCCTGTTCATTTTATAGGTCTTGGTTGGCTGTTCTTCAATTTCAAAATCTTCTTCTAAAAAAACACTGTCTGACTGTATCATTTTATCTTCCCCATTACAATATATTTTTGTCCACCCTGCTGCCTTACAAGCACTACTTCATCTTTTTCAGCGAGCCCGCAGCTTCCGGTTTTAGATGCAGAAGAGTTTACAGAAATACGGCGAATATCCTTTAAATCAAATGCTGAAAGAGGACTTATCTTTACGTTTCCTGTGTAATCATCTCCACCCTCATGGATAACCTGACCTCCTGCTTTATAAATCCCTGCATGCCATCCATCCTCCAAAATTAGCAAATCACCGTCTTGAATATTGGATAAATTAACCGAAACTCCTGCGCTTTCCTGAGCCGAAACAACAGTCCCGATTTCCGCTCCAAAGTGCCGATATACACGCTCTGTAAATGCAGAACAGTCACACATTCCTCCTGCTGTAACGATTTCTTCAAGAGTATTATAATTTCGTCCTGCACCTAATAAGTACGGAATTTTTCCGACAAAAGATTCTGCATATGCCGTTATACTGCCTGTTGCTGCCAAAGCTCCTGAAATATTCTGCAATATAATCAGCTGATTTTTTCTCAAAGTCATTTTCTGCTCTACATAGATTTCCAAAGGCTCTGTACTTTTGACCGTGCCAAAGCAAATCTGTACAGGCTTTGCGGCTTCTACAGCTTCCAAGGCTATTCTTTTAATAAATTTAACAAGTTTAACTGCGTCAGGCAATAAATTCTCCTCCTCTCAAAGTAAGCTCCATAAAATGCTCATCCTGCTTAAAAGTATGCTTTGCTTTTTCAACCAACATAAAATTTTTAAGCTTAATATCTCCCAAATCAAGATCAATTACAACCATACTTCCGGCACGAACTCTTATATCTCCAATAGCATTAGTGATTTTCAGATTCCTTGTTTTACTATTGTAAAGCTTCAGAAGTGCGTCTGCTTTCGCTTTGCCGTTTTCGCCTTCTTTGAGGGTATCGAAATACTGCAAAATTCCCCACTGGTTCATGTGGCTGGAATCCTGCGAAATATAAACCTCTCGCTTGCCTGAATCTTCATTATCATAGGTAAGCTTCACCTTATTGTATGTATCACTGTCAATGCTTGAAGTATAGTCAAAATTTTCACCTGTAGAAGAATCAATCATAAGATATTTTCCTGATTTTCCCACACGCATAGATGAAATATTTTTCAGATTAAGCTTGCCGAAATCGTCATACAAAACAAACATTTTCTTGCTGTTCTGCAAGGTCAGGTCAAGAGCATTTTCTATCATATCAAAAAGTGAAGTATTGTCCTCAACTCTTGAAGCAATCACGTATTTTGAATCCTCAACAGTCCCAAGATTCAGCTTGAAATCGGACGCTATCATTTTTAAAAGCTGTGAAGCGGTTTTATTTTCGTAAATGTAAGTATCTTTATTTTTCAGATACCTTAACTGGTCATAAGCGGTAACAGTAATTATCTGATCCTTATCACGTTTTTTGGTAAAAATAAACCCATAAAAAACAGGCTGATTATTTACTTTAAGCCGAACCGCTGCACCCTCCTGAAATTCAATAGTACCGTCTTTTACTATTTTAAAAGTCAACTTTCCAGGTGTACTTCTTCTTTCGGTACTCCATTCGATACTCTCTTCTATGACCGGAATATACGCCTTTTTTCCACCCGGTTCATGTACAAGCAATTCCAAATTCATAGCATGCCTCCTAAATTGCGGGAATAGTCAATTTCTGACCGGGATAAATAAGGTTAGAATTGCCTCCTATAATCTTTTTATTTGCATTATATATAACCGTATACTTTGAACCGTCATTATAAAATTTCTTTGCAATATTCCAAAGACAATCGCCTTTTACAACCGTGTAGGCCTGAGAAACAGATGTGGTTTTTGAAGTATCACGCTGTGTATTAACCGTAGCTTTGGACTTTGCATTGGAAGAGCTGTTTTTAATCGTAACCGTCTTTGTTCCATACGCTCTGTATTGCTTCAGCTTTATTTTTACAGTCAGGTCAAAGCCGTCCTTAGCCTGTTCGGTTATTTTGTAATCCTCTAAAGTTACCTTGATATTGGTAGAAAAAAGAACTTTGCCCGTAGGCAAAGTTCTCGACACAAGAAACTGAAAGTGTGCATGCAGAGTTTTTAATCGTTCAAAATAATCCAGATAATAAGAAACAGGTTTAAATCCAAAGGTATAAGTTGCAAAAGGATATTTCGTATGAGGTATAATACACTCAAATTCTATATCGGTAAGCTTTGGAGATTTAATAATATTTATCTGCCCTTCGTTCATTAGTACAACAGCTTTATTTCCGTTATTGATTTTTATTTGCAGCTTTTCAGGAGCTATGGGTAAAAGACATGCACCAAGAAAAAAGCTATATCCGTTTTTGCTCACTTAAACATGCACCCCTTCCGCTATATTATTCACCGCCTCATCAACAGCGTCTGTCAATCCGTCCACAACTCCATCTATATCCAAATCAGACGAAATGGTATTGTTGTTAGTCTGCTCAATTTTTATTTCGGCAGTGGTAAACCTGTTTATTGTTTCCTTTTCTGCAATGTCACGGAGATATTTTAAATCTTCTTCTGTAATATCCATTGAATCAGCTATATCGCTTGTGTTTCCTGCGATATCACCAACATCTCCGGCAAGATCTGCTCCATAGCCGCCTAAATTAGCATATTCATCTGCGTTCGGAACATTTGTATTAAAAAGATCGGAGGGATTAAAATCAGAGATACTTTCTTCAATACTTTCACCAAATTCATATCCCTTATCCCATGCGGTTTTGTATTCAAATCTGTCAAGATGCCAATCCTGTGCATCTACCTTAGCCATTATTTCTTCTCCTTTGCCAAAGGTATCGTCTACCCAATCACCAAGAGAATCACGCCAACCTTGAACGCCTCCTGCAAGGTCTGAACCAAAAATAAAATCAATTGCACTTGCGAGAGTTTGAAGTAATGAGAGTACAGTGTCTACCAAATCAAAAAATAGCCTTGCAATAGCCCCTACCGGATCATTAAGTACATTACCGAAAAAGTTTGCAAATGCCGCTATAAAATTCCAAAGAACAACAAAAAGATCAATAACAAAATTTATAAGTGTTACAAATAAATTTCCTATAAAAGCGAGAGCAACCATGAACGCTCCACAAATTATACCCGTTGCAGAAATAGACGTTCCGGCAAATTTATTTATAGCAGCAATTACCGCATAGAATAAGGCTATCAGTGCAATTATAAGAATGATTATCCATACAATAGGACAAGCGTATAATGCCGAATTCAACCCCCATTGTGCCGCTGTATCTGCCATTGTTGCCCCGGTTAAAGCTGCATATATTGGTACAGCAAGCATTTTTGCGCCTGTTAAAACAGCTTGGGCGGCGGCTGTCGCTAAAGCAGCTCCTTTTGTCAGTAACAGCCAACCATAATAAACCGCCAAAGCCCCGGCTACACCGTAAATAATCGGAGATAGCCACGACCAATTATCAGCAATCACGCCTCCTACGCTCACTAATAAATCAAATATTTCAACTGCAACTTCTGCAACAGCCGATAATGCACTAACTGCGTTATCAACAAAATTCTGAAATTGTTCGTTGTTTGCAATTTCGCTTATTCGTCGAATAACAGGCTGAAATGCCATCAATGCAGTATTTTTAAAGGAAGTCCCGATTTGCGAAAAGGTCACTGGCATACTCGCAAATTTAGCGTTGGTTTCATTTGCCGCTGCAAACATGGTATTTTTTACAATGTCAGAGGTTATCTGACCTTCCGCCGCCATATCCTTTAATTGACCTTTTGGAACTCCCATATAATCAGCAATTGATTGAATAATATTCGGAGCTTGTTCAAGTATACTGTTAAATTCTTCACCTCTGAGAACCCCAGAACCCATAGCCTGTGTAAGTTGGAGCATAGCTGCGTCTATTCCTGACGCTTCTGTCCCGGCAATGGTAAATTGCTTATTCACCTGTTCCATAAAAGCAACAATTTCATCTGTACCGCTAAAAGCGTCTCCTGCCATAAGTCCCAATTTTGAAACAGCATCAGCGGTTGCCTGATACGAACCTCTTGCATTCTGAGCGGAAGCATATATTTTATTTTGCAGCTCTTCAACACTTCCACCGTCATCAACAATCAAATTGAGACGGGCTGTAGTTTGCGTCATTGTATCCGACAGATCAATAACATTTTTGGCAGTCTGAATTGAAGCGTATGCGGCGACTGCTCCCTTAATTGTCTGCATAAGCTGATTGGCTTCGGCAGTTCCACGCTCAATTTCACAATTAAAACGCCCTTGTTCGTCAACATTATCTCGGATATATCTTTCCGTATTTCCGACGGTTTGAGAAAGATGTAAGTAAGCTTGATTAGCCCCTTCTATATCCATATTTTCAACAGCACGGTTTAAATCCTCTTGTTGGGAAACAGCCTGACTCAATTGACCTCTTAGGCGTTCAAGTTCGGCATTTGCAGTATCAGAACCTATATTCAGGGGATTACTTTCGATAGCCTGAATTTTTTGTTGAATACCTGCAAGACGCATCTGGATATTACTGATATCAACCACCGAATTTGTTGGAAACAAATCCATCTTCATAGCAGTTTGTGTAATTTGGGTCTGAGTTTGATTTAAAGTGTTCAGCATAGAATTGACGCTTTGTATTTCCTGCTGAAATCTTTCAATACCTGTATTTGTAAATACTTCTAAATTATCAGACTGCCATGTAATGGGAATTTCAACATGCGGTACTTCAATTTCGGAGAAGGTATCTCTTACAAGCCTTTCGGTATGGGTTATATTTTCTGAAAGTTTCAGAAAAGCGGCATTTACCTCTGATAAATCTGCTCCCTGCATTGATTCTTTCAATCTATTTTCAAGATTAATAGTTTCAAACAGCGCAGCTCTTAACCTTTCAAGATTTGCATTAGTATCATCTGTCCCCACATCAAGAGATGTTTCTTCAACCTGTCTTATCATATCAATAAGCGATTGCACTCTGCCTTCAACGCTGCGAATATCATAAGCCGCATCAGGTGAAAGTATATCCGTATCATTTGACGCCATTGTGATTTTAAACTGATCGTCATTAAGCTGCTCAAGCATAGAATTTACGCTTGCCAATTCCTGTTCAAAACGTTCAATTCCGGTATTGGTAAATACTTCAAGATTATTGTACGACTGCCATTTAAATGGTACTTCAATGGACGCAGATACAGAAGGCACATTAATTTCTACATTAGAGCCGTTGATCTTCTGTATTGCATTATCAAGCTCCCTGACCGCAATTTCTGCTCTGTTAATATTATCACGCGCGGCATCAAAAGAGGCGGTGTCAATAGGACTGTTCATAGCTTCATTCATTTCATACATAGATGAAACGCCCATATTTACAGCATTTATAATGTTCATCATAGGAGCAGTAAGCCCGTCATACAATTCAATTGCCGTCTGAATAGATGCCATAAATTTTAACCGCCTTTCGATTTAGATTTACGTTTGATTTCCTTTTCTTTCTTTTTATCGCTTTCAATTTTTATTTTAATCGCCGCCGCAACAAAAGCTTTTTCCTTTTCATCCATTTCAAGAAAAACAGATGGTAAAATATGAAGTTTAAGGAGGGCGTAGTAAGCAAGATTCGCTTCCCAGTCGCCCTCTTCTATTAGTTTTTTGCTTCGTCTACCATATCGTCAAAAGATACGTTGAAGCCCTGAAGCTTCTGTACATAATCGGCAAGATCGTTATATTCTCCCGGATCATCAACCATTGTCAGAAGCAAATCTTCAGGATTTGCCACTCCATATGAATTCTGTAATTCAACGTCGAACAAATCAGGTGTGACAACAGAAGCCGCGATCATCTTCTGTATGTACTGAGCCGTTTTGAATTTCGGACGATATACATTACGTTTACCTTTAACCGGAACTTCGGTCATGCACTCTTCACGTATAAGCTCATTTTCTTTTGAAGTGATATGTTTGAATTCCCATTCAAGAGGCTTACCGTTCTCATCACAAAGGGATTTTGTAACAGCATGCATTTCATTTTTCTTTTCGATTTTGTTGGCTTTCATAAATTTACTGAATTTTGACATTTTTCATTATCCTTTCGTTAATAAAATATTTTTTAGTCTTTGATACAAGTGACATTATTCTTGTATCAAAGACTATTGACTTACTAATTTGTAACAAACCCTTCAAGATCATTAAAGGCTTCCGGCATTTTAAAATCTTCAAAGGTGAAGTCCATATCCTCGTCAAGATACTCGCCGTCCGAATCAAATTTAGCTAAAATACCACCATCAATATTACAGTCGATAAGAACTACGGTTTGCCTTCCAACAGCTGACGTTTTATCTTCGTTTGTAATCTGGATTTCAAAGTAAATATCCTCTCCAGTATCCTTATAGTGAAGCATCATCTGACGGAATATTGAAGTATTGTAGTGGAAGGTTGCACTGCCTGTACCCTTCCAGCCAGTAGCCTTATTGCCCTTTCCTGTTTTACCCAGAATAGGAACTTCCACTTTGGTTTTCTCAAACTTTGCTTCAAGATTGATAGCCTGCATAAAATTATAGCGTCGTGTTCCAATAGTAACATAACATTCTGCCAAAGCAGCCGATATAGTATCTTTAGCCTTCATAACTACATTGTCCTGCATTATTTTTCACCCCTTTCTATGCTACTGTAACGGTCATATAAAGCTTACTCATGGTATTTACTATGGTTACAAGGTCAGTAACCACAACAGACTTTTTGGTGTTTCCACGTTCAACAGTTATATCAGAATCCGCAAAATCTTCAATTGCCCTGATTTCCTGAAGCTGTTCATGATGTTTGACAATATCAGACCAGAGTGAAATTCTTCCGGCAGGATCATTAGGTACAACACCAAGATATTTAGTGGTAAACAGTACGGCTATATCATTTGCGATCTGATCTATCACGCGTATAGTCTGATTATCCTTGAAAATCTCACCCTGAGTATCGGAAACAGTAACCATACTGTTTATATCTTCAAGCACACGAATATCCGAACCGACCTTATGAAGCACAAACTCTCCGGCTTTGATTGACTGTCTTAACTGCGTTTGAGTGTATCCCACATCAACAGAAAAGCCGCCGTTATAAATTTTATTTTGGTTACTCCTGTTTACCTCGCAGCCTGCCGAAATTCCTGTAACCCAATAAACAAGACTTGCTTCACTTGCCCCTTCGTCCAGAACTTTGTTTTTGACATTAATTACGCCGTAATAATCAGACGGTCTATTGTAAAGTGCAAGCTGAAATTTAACGCCCATTTCATCACGCAGTCTCTTAACAAAGGATTCAAACAGCATTTTTGTTGTATCGTCTGTCACTGCAACGCCCATAGTGTTGTAACTGTAAGATTCTATTTTGTCAAGATATTTTTGATAAGCTTCGCCATTAACAGTTCCGTTTTCACCGCCAATGAGAGGAGTTGCAGCCGTTACCGTCAATTCTGCCGCATCTTTGAAAACTACAAAATCATTTGCAGTTAATTCCTTTGCCGTTTTTACAGTCTGCTCATCCACAATCATATCACCAAGCAAAGTATCTACATTAAACAACGCTTCATCATCAGCGTTCTTTTGGATCACAATTTTTAAGTCGTTTCCTCTGATCCCGGTATAATGTGCTTTTGCAAGATCATTGCTTGCTTTCTTACCGCCTGATGTCAGCTTGTACGCATAAAGTGTCTGCGCATTTAAGAACAAATCACGAACACCCCCTATCGCATTAACTGAATTCCATGCACGGTTCATGAACAATTTCAATATCCTCACACTGCTCCTGAATCGGTTGTGACAACGCATTTTCCACCTCCATTCTGACAGCATTATCCGCAAGCTGAAACAGCAGTTTTGCTGTATTTATGGACTGCTCACGGGTACGTGCGGTCTGCTTTAAATCATGCATTACAGCCTGCACAGAATCGCTCAAATTCCGCTGTTTCTGCAACCTTTTGCCCTTGTCCGTATACGCCTTGTAATCGTCCTTAAGCTTGCTTTGAAGCCTTAAAAACGCCCTGTTTTCATCGCTTAACCGCTGTGTCTTGGGCAAGAAAAAAGCTGAGCCTGCAAGCGCATACTCAGCCAGATACCTGTATTGATTATTTTTAAAAGCCGCATAGATCTGCGATTTCAGCTTTTCGGGACGGCATTTCAGATACTCCAAATCTTCAGCCTGACGATGATATTCTCCCTTTTGCTTATGTGGAACGGCAGGCAGAAAATCAACAACCTTAAGCTGTTTTAAATCCTCATTCCAATCCTTATTAGTCGGCAGAATCCGCTTAATATCAGGGTATCCGTTTTCTTTCAAAATGTCCCGAAGCCTGTCAGCAGCGTTGATGCCTCCGATATCATTATCAGTACAGAGTATAATTTCAGACAAATTTGAATGCCCTTTTAACGCCGTTAAAACCGCGTTTTCATACACACCGTTCATAGCGATATACGAGTGTTGCTGCCAATCCTGCGAATTCAGTGTGAGATACGACAAAAGGTCGATTGGAGCTTCGAATACGAACAGTTTCTCGGATTTTCCGAAGTGAGAGAAGCTGTATTTTGTATCCGAACCCTTTACAGTCTGCCGGAAAGATTTTCCAAAAGTCGCCGTTCCTCGCTTGTGAGCCTGTCTTGGGACTCCGTCCTCGTCAATACCCACAAATACCGCATTATGATGTTTTCTATCCTCATACAGCGTATGATTTTTCGCAAAAAAACTGATTATATCAGGAGCGATAAACCGCTGTTTTATGAGATATGCGAACACCCTGTGCATATTTTCATTGGCTTCCGGCAGCTTGAATATTTTTGGTTTTTCTTCTTTAACAGTCGTCCTTTGAGAAACAGGGGACAGAGGAGTTATTCTCTGTCCTAATAATTCCTGTACCGCTGTCGGAAAGTCCATTCCATAGTGGTATTGCATGAATTTTATTGCTCCGCCACCAACCTGATTCTTGTGATCGAACCAAGTAGATCCACGGATGGTTATGCTGTCGTGGCTGCCTGAACCGTCGCTGTAGATCAGCTTGTACTCACGTCCGGCGCTTTCTAATCTTTCGCCCCTTAACCGCAGAAAATCCGCTAAATCTACGCTGTTTACGGTCACTTTTTGTTCTTCTGTAAATGGGATATACGGCATTTTTTCACCTCCTGCACGTAAAAAAGTCCGTTTCTGATAAATATCGGAAACGGACTCATAATTATTTAAAAGCAAATATTAAACGGCGCTTTTCGTATTCTTATTGCGCTTATCTGTGGAGGAATACTCATAGTCATAGCGCCGCTGTGAAAAATTATTACTCTGTCACCGACACGGAAATTGCAGTTACAGCGTGTGTTTACAACAATTTCCTGATCCGTTTTGCTGTCACGGACAAGAAGCCTTCTACCATCGATTTCCAGAATAACTGCACACATCGTCATCATAGTTCTCACTCCTTGGTTTTAGATTCCTATGAATATCATATGCTGCAGTCGATTTTTAGTGAATCATGTAATATTAATATTTGATATTCTCCGCAAACTTAGCTATAAGCTGCATAAAATTTTGCCTGTCCATCATATCAGAACTGAGAAACGCTCCCGATACTACGGTCAGTTTACCCTCGGCAAGTACGGCATAAGTTTCGGTATAACCAAACTGTGCAGCTATTCCATCGGTTTTCTGAACTGAACTGTAACGCTGATATTTTCCCTTTGAAAGTACAGAATTTATCATTCTGTAATTGGACACAAAATCGTCCTCAGTGATACCGTTCATCTGTGCGGCGGTCAAGCCGAAGTAGTAATTGCCGAAGTTTTCAAGAATATATTCAAGACCATAGCTGATGCTGCTCTGGCTCAGATCGATACACATCACATTCAGAATACCGCCGCCGTTAGAGTTTTTCAGCGATATCTTTTGAATACCGTTAGATGCCTCTGTCTGATTCTCAAAGGTGCAGTTTTTCATGGATTCCGCAACAAGATTCTGCACGTCTGCAAACAGAATATTTGAGTCAAAAAACTCCGCAATAAAGGTGTTTGATTTTATCTGTTCTTCCTCTGATCTGTCGATAACTTCTTTAGGGGAGGTAGGTTCTTCAGTAGGTTCGACCGCTTCAGTAACCGCCGTTTCGGGCGGCGTCTGAACAGGGGGAGAGATAGTTCCACAAGCAGTTACTGTCATTGTAATCATCGCTGCGATTGCTGCTAAATACGCTTTTTTCATGCACAATACCTCCTCTTAAACAATAGACCAGATATACAGCGGAGCAGTCAGAGTGAAGATAAGACAGCCGAAAATAATGGCAATTGGCGTCCATTCCAACTGACCATGTTTTCGGTAGTCGAGATATGCGAGTGCGATCTTAACAAACAATAAAACCGCCAGAATTACGTCGATCACAGGGAATACAACGTTGTCCACAACCGACACCACCTGTGACCTTGCGGTACTCCAAGTACCCTCCACAGCTCCGGCAACATCGCCGCTTGCATATGCTGTCAGACCGCAAAAAACGGTCATCACAGCGATGTTAATTAAAGTTATAAATGTTCTTTTTTTCATATAAAAACCCCTTTTCAATTTATTTTCCTCGCAAGTGTTTAGTAACATTTACAAGTTGGTGAAATGTGCGTATGGGTCCAGCGTCACGCTGGTTTCATATTTTACATAACTTTCCTGTCAGAACAGTCCTTGAGCTGCCCTCAGAACCGGTACAAGTTGACAGCGAAATAAACTGATCATTCTCAGAAACGCAAATATTTCTCCAAATAAAAGAATTGGCTCTAAGGTTATTCAACCACACATTCACGTCAGCTGACACATCGTAAAAATCATCATAATTTTCCGGCTGAGACAGCGAGAAAAAGTTGATTTTGTACACAGCATTTTCGGTGGTCAGCCAGCCGTAATTGTGACTGTCAAAATAGTCGCTGTCGATGAACTTCATCACATCCGCAAACATACTTCCGTCGCTCATGTTGTGACCGTACAGAACGTTGATTCTTCCCGTAAAATCGGCATTGCATCGGTAATAGAGGAAGATCGAACCCACTCTCAGATAGCTGCCGTCAACGGCTCTGTGAAGATAAAAATCGTTGTCGCCTGAGTACATAACAGGGTAGCTGATCTTAGTTTCGGGAACGTTTATCCAACCAATAGAATTGTCAAAATTTTCGCATAAGTTTTGCATCTGTTCCATCAGCTTTTTCTCTGCTTCATCGGGAATTTCAGCGGTATTTTCTTCTTCTGAATTACTATCTTCCGACAGTTCCAGAACAGTAAAATCCGGCACATACGGCTTGATTTTTTCATGCTGAATTTTCACCTGAACATCATCACGAAATAACAAGAACAAACCTCCCAAAAGGAGGGCGATCGATAAAACGACCGCCGAGATTTTTAGTATTTTATTCCTCATTCTGAACGCCTTTCATGGACATCTTTTTCTTTCCGCAGATGAATAAAACTGAGCCAATTGCAAGGGATAAGCCTATCATGATCCACGCTAAAAAATCGCTGCCGTTATCGCCTGTGTACGGAGTTCTGAACGTTGTCGGAGTATGCTCGTCCTTCATTACAACCTCTGTGACTGTTCCGTCTGCGTTGACTGTAAATTCCACGTCTGCGGCGATTTCGTAGCCATCAGGAGCAGTAATTTCATGAAGCACATAACTCTCTCCGGCTTTCAGAACAGCTTCAATAAAATGAGGTTCATTTGAAGAAGTCCACTCTTCAACAATATTTCCGTCCTTGTCGATTACCTGAAATTTTGCTCCGGGAAGTTCCTCTCCGGTAGTAATATCCTGCTTTGATATCTGTACCTTTGTGGTATCGTCAATCATAACTATCAGCGGATTTCCGTCCTCGGAAACCGCTGCAGAATCAATGTTTTCAATAGTTACATTACCGTAAATATCGACCTCAAACCTGATATCTGTGGCAATAATATATCCGTCCGGAGCAGCAGTTTCCTTCAAGGTATAACCGCCTGCCGGAAGCTTTGTAACAACATGATTTGTGCCGTCCGACACCCATTCGTCAACAACGTTTCCGTCACTGTCAATGAGCTGCATTTTTGCTCCTGAAAGCTCTTTACCGTAAACGTTAAACTTGCTGATCTCAACGTCAATTGACTCATTAACTGTACGAATGTTGATAGTTTCACCGTCCTCAGACGCAGTTACCGGATAGCTTTCCTCGCTTAAAACATAGCCTGTAGGAGCTGCAATTTCACGGACAATATAACTGCCGAAAGGCACATCTTCAAAGCTAAATTCGCCTTTGGAATCGGACTCAGAAGTCATCATTGCATTGTCAGAAGTGAACTCTGTACAATCTGCATCAAAGAGTCCAAAAAGTGCATTTTCAAGTGGTTCATCGGCTTCATTTACTTTGATTCCCTTAACCGTTCCACGCTTGAGTAGATTCTTGAACTGTCCGCAATCCACGTACACTGTGGTCATTTCCTGACCCTGATATTCAAAGCTTACAAGGTATTTTTCACCGTTTAAAATATAGTGTTCATCGGTTGCGATTTCCTGAACGTAATACTTTGCAAAAGGAACTTTTTCAGTTATTACAGCCTTCATATTTTCATCAAGAGAAACCTCTGCGATAAGTCCATCTTCGGGGATAGAGCTGCCGTCAGCGGCTGTGATTTCCTCTGCTGCAAACAGTCCAAAGCGAACATTTGAATAGCAGTTTTCTGCTGAAATTCCAAACAATTCATCGTTCTCCA
>CAMWXM010000034.1 GCA_947178195.1 uncultured Ruminococcus sp. | reverse complement strand
TTTTTCTCAGATAGCAAAGCGCAGCGTTATAAATAAGAACAGGCTTGATATTGTTCTGTACGAGCAATTCTGCAAATCCTACAGCCTGCTGAAGGTCACAGGAAAAATCTTCGATTTTTTCATTGAATCTTACAGGTCCTATCTTCATTTCGGCTTCAACGCCGTATGTAGTAAATTCACGGTCATAAGCCCTCTTTTTTGAGCAGGTCACACGGTATATTACTCTGTTTGTACCAAGGACCTCCATATAAGTTGTTTTTTCGCATGTGATTTTTTTCTCTCTGTTTATTATTGTCATCATAGTTTTTTACCGTCCTTTCTTTTTTCGGTAACTCAATTATAACATATAATGAACATTTTTAGAACGGGTTTTTTTTAAGAAGTTTTGTGCTATTTTGTCATAAATTGCATAATAAGGGTATCTGATAGCGACAGCGGAATTTTTTATGAATTTTTTACAGGACAGCTTTATATTCAGAAAAATTTGACAAGGCTCCGAAAATAATGTATAATAAATTTAATGGGCAGGGCTTGCTCAAAAATAAAAGGGAGTTTTAACTATGAAGTTTACAAGAAAGCTTGCCGTTGTTGCGTTGGCGGCGGCAATGGTATGCTCGTTAAATATTTTTACGGGGGTAAATAACTCCTTAATTGCTGAAGCGGCTGATTACGGCGACAAAATGCAATATGACGATTATCTTTTTTATAAACAGGTTGACAAGGACGAGGATGGAATATATGATTATGTTGAAATTACCGATTGTGACAAATCAGCAGAGAAAGTTATTATTCCAAGTGAAATCGAAGGCTTGCCTGTAATGACAATAGGGGAATATGCATTTTTCGACTGTTTGGAATTGACAAGCGTAGAGATACCTAACAGCGTAACGTCAATAGGAGGTGGCGCATTTTGTGAGTGCAAAGGCTTGACAAGTGTAGAGATACCAGACGGTGTGTCTTCAATAGGCGATTGGACATTTTACGGGTGTAAAGACTTGACAAGTGTAGAGATACCAGACAGCGTGACGTCAATAGGAGAATATGCATTTTATGACTGCGTGGAATTGACAAGCATAGAGATACCGGACAGCGTAATGTCAATAGGATATCGTGCGTTCTATAACTGCAGCAGTTTGACAAGCGTAGATATACCAGGCGGCGTAACGACAATAGAATCTTCTACATTTTCCTTCTGCAGCAGCTTGACAAGCGTAGAAATACCAGACAGCGTAACGACAATAGGAGATTATGCATTTTTTAGCTGCAGCAGCCTGACAAGCATAAATGTTTCAGAAAATAATGAAAATTATAGTAGTATTGACGGAGTATTATTTAATAAAACACAAACGGAATTAATAAGATATCCACAAGGTAAAGAAGATGAAAACTATTCGATACCAGATAGCGTAACGTCAATAGGAGATGCTGCATTTTACGGGTGTAAAGGCTTGACAAGCGTAGAAATACCGGACAGCGTAACCTTAATAGATTATTGTGCATTTTACAACTGTAGTAGCTTGACAAGCGTAACGATAAAAAATCCTGACTGTAAAATCTTTTATGATTCCAGTACAATTTGTAATGGATGTGATTATAAAAATGATGATTGTTATTATAACGGTATTATCCGTGGCTATGAAGGTTCAACCGCTCAGGCTTATGCAGAAAATTGGGGTTATAAATTTGAATCTTTAGGAGAAGCTCCGGAATTGATGATTTCAGATATTATAAAACTAAAAAAATTCTTAGTTAAATCAGGAGAACTTTCTAAAAGTCAATTTAAAAAATATGATTTGAATAATGATAATAAAATAAATGTTTTCGATTTTATAATTATGAAAAGAAAACTTTTAAATAATTAAATTAGTTAAAGCCTGTCCGTAAAAATAATGCGGGCAGGTCAGATTTTTTGATTTTATTGACAAAATATTACATAAGTTATATAATTAAAATGTAGTGAATTGGGTATCTGCATAAAACGGTAGGCGGTTTAATCTTTCCCTCGGAAACGGGGTGAGCCAAATGAGTGCTATGGAATTACTTACTTTATTATTGTTAATAATTGAAATAGTAAAACTCGGCAATAAACAAAAAAATAACCGCCCCACCTGCAAAATGTAACGGTTATTTTTATAACTAAACAACGAGGCGAAACCGCTTATCGCAGTAACCCTTTTCACTATTATTATATCACTATCCACAACTTAAGCATTTAACAGATATAAGTCGATTTTAAGCCACTTACGCTATTTATAGGGCATTAACGTAACCGCTAAAATATAGCAAATAGACTGAATGTCAGATATAACAAAGCCACGCCAAAATCATCTATTTTTGAGATTTTCTTAAGTTGTGGATAGTGATTATTATATCACAAATTTATAAAATGTCAAGAAGATTGAGAGAAAAATTTTCAAAAACACTTGACAAATGAAAAAAATAGTAATATAATTAATAGGTATGTGGGAGAAGTGTATTTCCGCATAAATAAATATTCTGGAAAAGGAGGAAAAATATGCCAACCTTTAATCAATTGGTTCGTAAGGGAAGACAGGTTCTTGAGGACAAATCTACTGCACCGGCTCTTCAGAAAGGATACAATGCCAAGAAAAAGGCAATGATCGACCAGAGCTCGCCACAGAAAAGAGGCGTTTGCACAGCAGTAAGAACTTCCACACCTAAAAAGCCTAACTCGGCTATGAGAAAGATCGCCAGAGTAAAGCTTACAAACGGTCATGAAGTTACAGCTTATATTCCGGGTATCGGTCACAATCTTCAGGAACACAGCGTTGTGCTTATCAGAGGCGGACGTGTTAAGGATCTTCCGGGTGTGCGTTACCACATCATAAGAGGTACTCTTGATGCTCAGGGCGTTGCAAACAGAATGCAGGCTCGTTCAAAATATGGTGCAAAGAGACCTAAGTCGAAATAATTTTTAAAAATAGGATAACTGCCACAGGATTATATGTGGAGATTTAAATATATATATTAAATCCTCTGCATTGGTCTTGACGTCGGAAACGACGAGTACCTATGAATTCATGAAAAAATGTGAAGGAGGGAAGCGAAATGCCAAGAAGAGGTAAAATCGCAAAACGTGACGTATTGCAGGACCCTGTATACGGCTCAAAGCTCGTTACACGCCTTATCAACAACATTATGCTTGACGGTAAGAAGGGTGTTGCACAGAAAATAGTTTACGGCGCATTTGAAATCGTTGCCGAAAAAACAGGCAAGGACGCTTTGGAAGCCTTTGAACAGGCAATGGAAAACGTTATGCCGGTTCTTGAGGTCAAAGCCCGCAGAATGGGCGGCGCAACATATCAGGTGCCTATGGAAGTACGTCCTGAAAGACGCCAGACTCTGGGTCTGAGATGGATAACAAAGTACTCCAGAGAGAGAAACGAAAAAACAATGAAGGAAAGACTTGCCGGTGAAATCATGGACGCTATCAACGGAACAGGCGGTGCCTGCAAGAAGCGTGACGATACTCATAAGATGGCTGAAGCAAACAAGGCGTTTGCTCACTACCGCTGGTAATTTAGGAGGAGAATTATGCCAAGAGACTGTTCACTTGAACATACCAGAAATATCGGTATAATGGCTCATATTGACGCAGGTAAAACCACTACGACAGAGCGTATCCTTTTTTATACCGGTATCAATCATAAAATAGGTGAAACTCACGAGGGTTCTGCTACAATGGACTGGATGGAGCAGGAGCAGGAGAGAGGTATTACAATTACTTCCGCTGCTACTACTGCATACTGGGCTGGCCACAGAATTAATATTATTGATACTCCGGGTCACGTTGACTTTACAGTTGAAGTTGAACGTTCACTCAGAGTTCTCGATGGCTCTGTAACCGTTTTGTGCGCAAAGGGAGGCGTTGAGCCTCAGACTGAAACGGTTTGGAGACAGGCTGATGAATATAAAGTCCCAAGAATGGTCTATGTTAATAAAATGGACATTATGGGCGCTGATTTCTATAACGTTGTGAATATGATGAAGTCAAGACTTCACTGCAACGCAGTGCCTATCCAGCTTCCTATCGGGGCTGAGGATACATTCAAGGGAATTATTGACCTTGTTGAAATGAAAGCATATGTATACTATGACGATCTGGGAAAGGATATCAGAGTTGAAGATATTCCTGATGATATGATGCAGAAGGCTGAAGAATATCGTGAAAGCATGATGGAACATGTTGCCGAACAGGACGATGATCTGATGGAAAAATACTTTAACGGAGACGAGATCTCTATTGAAGAAATTAAAAAATGCATCAGAAAATCAACTATTGCAAATAAGATGATACCTGTTACATGCGGTACTTCTTATAAGAATAAGGGCGTTCAGAAGCTTCTTGACGCTGTTATCGACTATATGCCTTCACCGCTGGATGTACCGGCTATCAAAGGTATCAATCCTGATACAGATGAACCTTGTGAAAGACATTCATCTGATGAAGAACCATTCTCGGCTCTCGCATTTAAAATCGCAACCGACCCGTTTGTTGGTAAGCTTTGCTTCTTCAGAGTTTACTCGGGGGTTGTAAATGCAGGTTCAACAGTTCTTAATGCAACTAAGGATAACAAGGAAAGACTTGGACGTATCCTTCAGATGCATTCAAATCACAGAAAAGACATCGATACAGTCTATGCAGGCGATATTGCCGCTGCTGTTGGTCTTAAAAATACAACTACAGGCGATACGCTCTGCGATGAAAAACACCCTGTAATCCTTGAATCTATGGAATTCCCTGAACCGGTTATTCAGCTTGCTATCGAACCGAAAACAAAGGCTGGTCAGGAAAAAATGGGTATCGCTCTTGCAAAGCTTGCAGAAGAAGACCCGACTTTTAGAACCTATACAGACGAAGAAACAGGTCAGACTATTATTGCCGGAATGGGTGAACTCCATCTGGAAATTATCGTTGACAGACTTCTCCGTGAATTTAAGGTCGAAGCAAATGTAGGCGCACCTCAGGTTTCCTATAAGGAAGCTATTAAGGGTAACGCTGATGTTGATCATAAATACGCAAGACAGTCGGGCGGTAAAGGTCAGTACGGTCACGTTAAGATTAGAGTTTCACCAAACGAATCAGGCAAGGGCTATGAATTTAAAAACTCTATCGTGGGCGGCTCTATTCCTAAGGAATATATCCCTGCTGTTGACAAGGGTATCCAGGGCGCAATGAAGGCTGGCGTTCTTGCCGGATATGAAGTAGTTGACGTATGTGTTGAACTTTATGATGGTTCGTACCACGAAGTCGACTCTTCGGAAATGGCATTCCAGATCGCTGGTTCTATGGCTTTCAAGGAAGCTATGAGAAAGGCTAATCCGGTTCTTATGGAACCTATCATGAAAGTCTCTGTCGTTGTTCCTGATGACTATACAGGTACTGTTATCGGTGACCTCAGCTCACGTCGTGGACAGATTCAGGGTCAGGAAACAAGACCGGGTGCTGTTCAGGTAGAAGCACTTGTTCCGCTTTCGGAAATGTTCGGTTATTCAAACGACTTGCGTTCAAATACTCAGGGTCGTGGTCAGTATTCAATGGAACCGCACAGCTATCTTGAAGTTCCTAAGAATATTGCAGAAAAAATTATGACCACAAGAAATAAAAATAATGACTGATAAAAATTAATCAGGAAATATTTTATAAAAACACTTGAATTTTATCTCATAATATGGTAAAATTATAATTATGAGAAATCCAATTAAATTCTAAGGAGGAATTTTCCAATGGCAAAGGCTAAATTTGAAAGAACCAAACCACATGTAAACATTGGTACAATTGGTCACGTTGACCACGGTAAGACAACTCTTACAGCTGCTATCACAAAAACTCTGGCTCTTAAAGGTCAGGCTCAGTACGAAGCTTACGATATGATCGATAAGGCTCCTGAAGAAAGAGAACGTGGTATCACAATCAACACAGCTCACGTTGAATACGAAACAGATGCACGTCACTATGCTCACGTTGACTGTCCTGGTCACGCTGACTATGTAAAGAACATGATCACAGGTGCAGCACAGATGGACGGCGCTATCCTCGTTGTTGCTTCATCAGATGGTCCTATGGCTCAGACAAAAGAACACCTTCTTCTTGCTCGTCAGGTTGGCGTTCCATATATCGTTGTATTCATGAATAAGGCTGATCAGGTTGACGATCCTGAGCTTCTTGAACTGGTTGAAATGGATATCAGAGCAACTCTTGATGAATATGAATTCCCAGGCGACGATACCCCTATCGTAAAGGGTTCTGCCCTTGCAGCTCTTAATGCTCCTGATGATATCAATGATCCTGCTTATGCTCCAATCCTCGAACTCATGAACGAAGTTGACAGCTATATCCCTACTCCTGAAAGAAAGTCAGACCTTCCTTTCCTTATGCCTATCGAAGATACTATGACAATTTCTGGTCGTGGTACTGTTGTTACAGGTAGAGTTGAAAGAGGTCAGCTCAAGACAGGTGATACAGTTGAAATCGTTGGTCTTTCTACTGAAAAGGGCAGCACAGTTGTAACTGGTATCGAAATGTTCAGAAAAACTCTTGACTATGCTGAAGCAGGCGATAACATCGGCGCACTTCTCCGTGGTATCACAAGAGATCAGGTTGAAAGAGGACAGGTACTCTGCCAGCCAGGTTCAATTCACCCACATACAAAATTCAAGGGCCAGGTTTACGTTTTAAAGAAGGAAGAAGGCGGACGTCATACTCCATTCTTCACAAACTACAGACCTCAGTTCTATTTCAGAACAACTGACGTTACAGGTATTATCACTCTTCCTGATGGTGTTGAAATGTGTACTCCTGGTGACAACGTTGAAATGAACGTTGAGCTTATCACTCCTATCGCTATCGAAGAAGGTCTTCGTTTCGCTATCCGTGAAGGCGGACGTACAGTAGGATCAGGCGTTGTTACAGCTATTAATGAATAATTTTTGAGCTTATTTATATATAAACAGGAATGAATTTTCATTCATTCCTGTTTTTTATAACTTAGGACAAGTGTATTATAGCGATAAAAGGTATGTTTGTTAATTTCTTAAAAATGTATTGTATGTCGCTTATTCGGATATATTTTTAAGAAATGAATAAAATTCTTTGCTCGTCAGGCATACTTTATTACTTGGGGTTGCATATGAAAAAATTTAAATATAAGCGGAATTCCGCAATTACAAATGTTACAATTCTTTCTATTTTTGTGGCTATAGAAATATTTTTCAGCTTTACTCCGTTGGGTACGATACCATTGCCGTTTATAGCGGCTACTATGGGGCATATCCCAGTCATTATTTCCGCTTTTGTACTTGATAAAAAATACAGCTCGGTAATGGGACTTGTAATGGGGGTGTGCTCGCTGATATGGTGGTCGACTATCGGAGTCGGCAATCCTATAGCTTTTGGCTTTACACCGTTTGCTCTTTACGGAAATGCATTCAGTCTTGAGATATGTCTTTTGCCGAGGTTTTTAATACCTATAATTACGTCAAGTTTATTTGATCTGTTCAGAAAAAAATTCGGGAAAAGCCTTAGATTTTCAGCTGTTATGTCTGCGTCAATAGCTTCATTTGTACATTCGGCATTGCTCCTTGGACAGATATTTCTTGTGTTTTCTGGCAATGAGGCTATTTCACAGCAGCTTAAAGGCTCGATTCTTACAATTATGATAATACCAAGCGCTTTTGGCGGATGTGCGGAAATTATTGTTGCTGCCCTTATCTCGGCTTCGCTTATAAAGCCGCTGGCGGCAATTGGAAGAATAAAAAAATAATATTGGATATTGGCTATACTATACAAAGCTCTTTAACGCTTTTTGTGCGGTATAACCTATAATTTACGGCTGTCATATTTTGATATGACAGCCTTTTTGTTTAATATAAACAAAAATTCTCTTGAAATTTTAGTCGCTTTCTTTTTAATTATTTTAAAATATAACTTGACCTTTTTGATGATTTGGGTTATAATAGTATGTACACAGTGGTGAAATGTGGTAATATAATGTAAATAATCCAAAATAATGGTAAATAATACCTTAAAAGTCTGAAAGGTGGTGTCGGGAATGGCTTTGACCGCTTTAATGGGGACATATCATCATAACATTGACGTTAAAGGCAGAATGAGCTTTCCGACAAAACTCAGAGACTTATTGGGCGGAGAATTTTATGTTACAAAAAGCATAAACCAGAAGTGTCTGACCATTTATTCAAAATCAGAATGGGAAAAGCTTGCTGCTAAGGTCGCAGGGCTGCCAGATTCAATGGGCGGTCTTGATATTAAAAGATGGCTGTTTTCCGGGGCAGGAGAGCTTATTCCGGATAAACAGGGACGTGTTCTGATACCTGCCGACCTGAGAGAGTTTGCCGGACTTACAAAGGATGTTGTTGTTATCGGTCTTGATGATAAGGCGGAAATCTGGGATAAGGAAAAGTGGGATGCTCAGCAAAATAATATGGATATGGCTGCTATGCTCGAGGCTATGCAGCAATTGGGAATTTAAGGAGCAGTTATGGAATTTTCTCATCTGCCGGTATTGCTGGAGGAAAGCATAGAGGGACTTGATATAAAGCCTAACGGCATTTACGTTGATTGTACTGTAGGCGGGGCAGGTCATGCGACTGAGATCGCAAAACGTCTTGGTTCGGGCGGACTGCTGATAGGTCTTGACAGAGACCCCGACGCAGTAAAAGCGGCGTCTGAAAGGCTTGCCGGATATAATGCGAGGATAATCAAAAGCAATTATTCTGATATTGATAGGGTTCTTGCATCTATTGGCGTTGACGGAGCTGACGGAATCTTGATGGATCTGGGGGTGTCGTCTCACCAGCTGGATACGCCGGAAAGAGGGTTTTCGTATCATTATGATGCGCCATTGGATATGAGAATGAGTCAGGAAGGCGCAAGCGCTTATGATATTGTAAACGGTTGGTCTGAAGAACAGTTGGCCAAAATCATTTTTGAATTCGGTGAAGAAAAATTTTCACGAAGGATTGCGAAAAATATAGTTCATGAAAGAGCAAAAAAGCCTGTTAAAACAACACTTGAATTTGCGGAAATTGTTAAAAACAGTGTTCCGGCAGCAGTAAGGAGAGAAAAAAATCCTTGTAAGAAAACCTTTCAGGCTATAAGAATTGCTGTCAATGGTGAATTTGACCATTTATCCTGCGGTCTGGACGCCGCATTTAATAGCTTGAAGCCTGAGGGCAGACTGGCTGTTATAACTTTTCACTCTCTGGAGGACAGAATTGTGAAACAACATTTTGCAAGTCTGTGTAAGGGTTGTATATGTCCGCCGGATTTTCCGCAGTGCGTCTGTGGAAGAGAAGCGTTGGGAAGGCTTGTGAATAAAAAGCCGATAATCGCATCGGAAGGCGAGCTTGAGCATAACAACCGAAGCAGGAGCGCAAAGCTTAGAATCATAGAAAGGAGATAGGCGCTTTGTTATGGCAGAGAATAATTCATCATACGACTATATTTTACAAAATAATCCCCATAATCCGAACAATCAGAGTAATCAAGACAATCCTAACAACTACTACAATTATACTAATACTGCAAGAGCAATCGATAGAGAAGAAATTCCTGTGGAAACGCCTGAAGCGAGACGAGCGTCTGATATTAATATGAAAAAATCGCCTGAAAAAAAGGGTTCAGCGATTAAGGTATTCTTTGTGGCGCTGCTGGTATTAGCTATGATTTCTACAGTTCTGTATGGAAATGTAGAAACAAACAGAATGTATCGTCAGATTTCTGAAAAAAATAATATTCTTGAAAATGCACAGAGTGAAAATGTAAGGCTTAAATCCGAGCTTGAAAGCAAAATGACTCTGAAAAATATCGAAGAATATGCAACAAAGGTTCTTGGTCTCCAGAAGCTGGATAGCTCACAGATAAAATATGTCAAGACCCAGACTGACGATATAATTGAGATCCCCGAAGAAGAATCAGACTTTTATACAAAGATAAAAAATAAATTTGAAGGTTTGATGGAATATATTTTCGGATAGGGCATATGATTAACTATAGACGAGAAAAAAATAAATTCGTCAAGATAAAAAGGAAACAAAAACGAGTGTACGAAATAGGGGGAAAAAGTGCGGTTACTTTAGGGCAATGCCGCATAAAGATTGTGCGGCATTGCCTCAAGTAACCGTCACTTTGAACCTGTACAATGGTAATTTCTGAAACGCCGTATAAACGGCGGAGAAAAGCATCAGAGTGTGTGCGCATAAAATATAACACACGTATTTTCCATTAATTTTATTATTGGATTTATGCGAAAAGCTCCTTATATTAAATTTTATGATAGCATACTTTAAATGAATTTTATTTTTAAGCTTTAAATTGATTTTAGATTTTAAAAATGAAATGCTCATTAGCCATGGCAGGGAAAAATAAAATTATCCCTGCTTTTTTATTTCAGATAGGAGGTAAGTCATGGCGGAAAAAAACAATATGCACAAAACCCAGCATGCACAGCTGGAGGATAAACCGACTGTTATGATGAAAAGCCGTACAAACAGAGTAGTATTTATTATTATGATAATTGTGGCGATAGCTCTTATATTACAGCTGTTTAAGCTTTCGGTCATAGATAACAGCTTTTATCAGAATAAAGCCAACGAATATCAGTTTGGTGAAATCACGATCTCTGCCAACAGAGGTTCTATATACGATACCAATGGCGTTATTTTAGCACAGAGCGCAACAGTGTACAAGGTTTATATGGATCCAGATCTGTTCAGGAGCGAGCTTGAAAAAATAGGGGGCACTAAAAAGGGCGAAACTTCGGCAGAGGCTGAAAAGGTTAAAAACGAGGTTATTTCCTTTCTTGCAAGAGAGCTTGGAATATCCAATGAGAAAATTACTGCCGCTATGCAGGAGAACACTCAGTATGAAAGACTTAAAACCAAGGTGGATAAATCTGTTGCGGATAAGATAATCGCATTTATGGACGAAAAGGACATGAATTCGATACAGATAGAACAGGATACAAAAAGATATTACCCTCAGGACGAACTGGCAGCGTCGGTCATCGGATTTACCAACGGCGACGGTGACGGGCAGTATGGAATAGAGTATCAGTATGACGAATATCTTGCTGGTACGGATGGAAAGGTTATTTCGGCAAAGGACGCCTACGGCAACGAAATGCCTTACAGATATGCAAAAACATATGAGGCTCAGGACGGTAATTCAGTTTATCTTACAATAGACAGGACTTTGCAGTATTCTCTTGAAAAAAATCTTGAAGAAACGGTAAGCCAGTTTCAGATCGAGGACAGAGCATGCGGCATTATAATGAACGCAAAAACAGGGGCTATACTTGCTATGGCAACAGCGCCGGGGTTTGATCTGAACAATCCAAGCGATGTTTCCGATCAGAAAATCGCTCAGATGGCTCAGGATATGGAAATGCTTAAAGATGTTGACAAGAATACTTTTATCACAGAGGATCAGGCTGCTCAGATAGTAAAGACCCTGAGTGACGAGCAGTATGATGACGCATATATGGCTGCAAGAGAAAAGCAATGGAAAAATAAGGCGGTTACAGAGCTTTATATTCCAGGTTCGGTATTTAAAGTAATAACAAGCTCTGCCGCACTGGAAGAAAAAGCCATAACCGTAAACGACAGATTTAACTGTAATGGCGAGGTGGTCGTAATCGAGGGAGTTCCGCCTATTCATTGCTGGAAAACCGACGGTCACGGAGATCAGAGCTTCGAAGAGGCTATTACCCATTCATGCAATCCAGCGTTTATGAAAATAGGAGAAAAGCTTGGACCAGAAAGCTTTTTTGGTTATTTTAAATCCTTCGGACTTACGGAACCGACGGGTATAGATTTACCTGCCGAAGCGACAAGCTATTACATGTCTCTGGACAGAATGGGAGCAGTGGAACTGGCTTCATGCTCTTTCGGTCAGACGAATAAGGTCACGGCTCTTGAAATGATAACAGCTTATGCAGCGGTAATAAATGGCGGAGAGTTGCTTACACCTTATATTGTAAGTAAGATTGTGGATAAGGACGGCAATGTTGCGCTTACAAATGAAAAAAAGGTAAAAAGACAGGTCATTTCAAAAGATACTTCTAAAATTATGTGTGAAACTCTGGAAACTGTCTCAGATAAAAACGGTGCTTACATAAAAGGTTATCATGTAGGCGGCAAGAGCGGTACTTCTGAAAAACTTGACCAATATGAAGGCACAGATGAAGAACCAATGAGATATGTGGCATCTTACTGCTGCTTTGCACCTGCAAATGACCCGGAAATAATTCTGCTTATTATGGCAGACGAACCTATGTCGGGAGAATATTACGGAAGTCAGATAGCCGTTCCATGCTGCCGTAAGGTAATGGAGGAAGTGCTGCCTTATCTGGGATATTATCCTGAATATACCGCTGAGGAAGCGCAAAATCTTGACGTTACAGTTCCCCTTGTTGAGGATCTGAGCGTTGAAGAGGCAAAAAAAGAAATTGAACAGAAGGGTCTTACCTGCGAGGTCGTGGGAGATGGCAACAATGTTGTGGAGCAGATGCCTATTACGGGAACGACTGTTGCTCCTGGCGGTATTGTGATACTTTATACAAGTAAGGAGACTGACGTCGAGTATGTGGAAGTGCCGGATATGACAGGATACACAGTGGAAGGCGCAAATTATATTCTTACGAGTATGGGACTTAATTTAGTTGCCGACGGCGCTTCTACCGATACCGACACCGCAGTTGTTCTGACACAGTCGGAAATAATCGGTACGAGAGTTCCTAAGGGAACGGTCATAAAGCTGACATTCGGAGTAAACGATCAGTCGGGCTGATATGAAACTTCTGAAAAATTCAGGCGCAGGATAAAAGGGAGATAAAAATTATGAAGCTTTATCAATTAATTGAAAATAATCAGGAGCTGAAGCTTAATGATATGGAAATAAGCTCGGTAACGGATAATACTAAAAAGGTGGAAAAGGACTGTATTTTTGTCTGCGTTAAGGGCGGAAGCTTTGACGGACACACGGCTGCGGCTGAAATGCTCGAAAAGGGTGCTGCGCTGGTAGTTACGGAAAGAGATCTGGGACTTGGCGATAAGCAGTTTATAGTTGAAAATTCGAGAAAATATTACGGAGAAATATGTGCAGCATGGTTTGACCACCCCGAAAGAAAAATGAAATTTATCGGCGTTACCGGAACAAACGGAAAAACTACCATAACCAATGTAATAAAGCATATCCTTATGAAAAACGGCATAAAAACCGGACTTATCGGAACGATTCAGAATGAGATCGGCGATGAGATAATCCATACGGAAAATACTACTCCTATGGCGTTTGACTATATGCGGCTTCTGGATAAAATGTATAAAGCGGGTTGTAAATATGTTATAATGGAGGTTTCCTCCTTTGGTCTGGCTCAGTACAGAATAGGTCCTACACATTTTGATATAGGAGTGTTTACTAACCTTACTCAGGATCACCTCGATTATCATAAAACAATGGAAAATTATTATCAGGCAAAGAAAATGATGTTTGACGTCTGCGATATGGCAATAATAAATACAGACGACGAATACGGAAAAAGACTGTTCGGCGAAATATCCTGCAATAAAAAAAGCTATGGAAATGAACGGGAAGCGGATTGCCGATTTGATGAAGCCCAGATAAGCTCTGGCGGAACAAGCTTCCAGTATTGCTGTGGTGAAAAATCTTATAGCGTTTCTATGAGAATGCCGGGAATGTTCAACGTTTCAAATGTTACCGCAGTTATAGCTGCCGTATCTGAAACGGGAGTACCCATAGAAAAAATACTTGCTCCAATTTCGAAATATAACGGTGTGAAGGGCAGATGCGAGATTATTCCTACCAACAGGGATTTTACCGTTATATGCGATTATGCGCATACTCCCGACGCTATTGAAAATGTGCTTAAAAGCGTTAAGGAATATACGAAAAATCGTCTTATATGTCTGTTCGGCTGCGGTGGGAACAGGGACGCTAAAAAGCGTCCATTGATGGCTCAGGCGGCAGCAAAATATGCCGACAGACTTGTCATCACATCGGATAACCCGAGAGATGAAATACCCGAAGCAATAATTGATGATATTTTAGGCGGTCTGGAGGGAAGTGAGATTCCTTTTGATGTAGTGGTGGACAGATGCAAGGCTATTCATCATTCACTTAAAATTGCACAAAAAGGCGATATTATCGTTTTAGCCGGCAAGGGTCATGAGGATTATCAGGTTCTTCCCGGTAACGAACATATACATTTTGACGAAAGAGAGATAGTTTCAGAAGGTCTGAAGCTGATATAAATACGATTATGGAAAAAATATATTTATCTGAAATTGCAAAGTGTCTTGAAACAGAATGTCCCGTAGAATGCGAAATAACCGAAATCTCAACTGATACCAGAAACCTTCCGGAGGGCTGTTTATTTATTGCCATAAAGGGTGAAAAATTTAATGGTCATACATTTATTGAAAAAGCTATAGAAGCCGGAGCGTCAGCGGCGGTGTCCGAATATCAGGTAGGGGAAGCTCCCTGCGTTGTGACGGACAGCACAAGGGGTGCGCTTTTGAAAATTGCCGCATATTACAGAAGAAAGTTTTCACCTATACTTGTAGGTGTTACGGGCAGCGTAGGCAAGACCACGACTAAGGAAATGATAGCTCTGGTACTTTCGGAAAAGTATAATACTTTAAAAACTCAAGGGAATTTAAATAATGAAATTGGACTTCCCAAAACGCTGTTTAATCTTACTTCGGAGCATGAAGCGGCGGTTATAGAAATGGGTATGAACCATTTCGGAGAAATCGACAGACTTTCTAAAACAGCCGATCCAACAATGGCGATCATTACCAATATCGGATTTTCCCATATTGAAAATCTGGGTACTCAGGAGGGCATTTTAAAGGCTAAACTGGAGATTTTAAACGGTATGGATAAAAATGCGCCCCTTATTATAAACGGCGATGATCCTCATCTTGCTCCCTTGAAAAAATCTCTTGACAGACCTGTTTACCTTTACGGCGTCGAAAATGAGGACTGCGATTTCAGGGCGATAAATATAAGTGAGAAGGATGGCTCGACTTCCTTTGATCTTATATGGTTCGATCTTTTATCAGAGGAAAAATGTATTTGTTATTCTATAAAGATCGAGATACCATGTGTAGGTATACACAATGTAATGAATGCAGCGGCAGCCTTTGCTGTGGGAATGTTAAACGGTCTTAAATCAGAGGAAATATTCTCGGCTCTTAAAAAATACAAGCCGGACGGAATGCGACAGAATATTGTAAGAAAAGGCGATAATACTGTTATTATAGACTGTTATAACGCAAGCCCCGATTCTATGAAGGCAGCTCTTAATGTGCTTTCGGGAATGGAATGCAAAGGCAGAAAAATTGCTGTACTGGGAGATATGTTAGAGCTTGGAGAGGCTTCCGAGACGCTTCACAGATTGGTGGGGGATTACGTTTCGCAATACTGTCCGGATATGCTTTTTTGTTATGGCAGGGAAGCGGCATTTATTGCAGATCAGGCGCAAAAAAGCGGAATAAATGTCTTTTCAAGCGAAAACAAAGAAGAAATAACAGAAAAAATAAAGCAATATATTAAATCGGAGGATACTATTCTCTTTAAAGCAAGCAGAGGAATGAAGCTTGAGGAAATAATAAATAAATTGTTTTGATAGTCGGAGGATTAACATATGTCAAATTGGATTATAATAGGAGTAGCGTTAGCGTCCTTTGCGATGGCGGCGGTTATCGGAGTTGTACTTATACCTTTTCTTAAAAAAATACATTTTGGACAGACAATCTTAGAGGAAGGGCCTAAATGGCACAAGTCCAAACAGGGTACGCCGATAATGGGCGGATTTATGTTTATAATAAGCAGTATTATCGCTGCGGCAGGAGGATATGCCGTTTATCGTTATAATGCTCTTGACCCTCTGGCTCAGGACGGCGGGATCGTTTCTGAAAACATTTTAAGACTGGCGGCTTGTATGATATTTGCGCTGCTTTTTGCAGGGATAGGCTTTCTTGACGATTATATAAAGGCAGTAAAAAAACAGAATCTGGGTCTTAGCGCAAAACAAAAAATGATTTTCCAATTT
>CAMWXM010000033.1 GCA_947178195.1 uncultured Ruminococcus sp. | reverse complement strand
CTTTAATCATATTATTATGCTCCTGTAATTTGATTTATAAAAATTATATCATATCGTTCAAAAAAATGCAACGTTTGATATTGTAGTTTGAAAAAAATAAGAACTGGGCGAAGCAGTTAAGCTGCCCATATTTTCAGAAAAGACCTGCAATCTTATTCATGCTGTCACGCATAAGGTCAAGTGAGGAGTGACAATACAAATCCATTACTTAATAAACAGTATAAAGAAAGATATGGGGATGATTATGAATTAGAACCCAACGAAACAATAATAGCTATTCTAAAATAACTGTACAATGATTGTAAAGCTTAAAGAAGATAGGACATTGGGCGTTGAGTTTAAAGGAGCAACCCCCTTTGTAATTGATGAAAGTCTTGATGTGTATCCGGAGGAATTGGAGGAAGATGAAAATGAACCGTGAAATTTTATTCAGAGGAAAATGTTGTGATATTGGATTGTGGTATGAGGGTATGCCAGTTAGAGCTTCAGATCCACCTTATACACATTACGCCAACTGTTGACAAACATCTTTACCTTACCGCAAGAAAAAATATTCTTGAAATCTATAATACCTTTTTTTCAAAATCACCTATTGCTGATGCTCAAATTTATCTTAATCTGCTTACTATACTCACTGCGGTAAGAGAATTTCAGCTAAAACTTCTCTGCAATAAATCAGACGAATACGATAACGATTTTGACTGCAGTATAGATCTGAGCAGCGTAATGAAATACATTGATCGTAATTTTACCGAAAACATTTCACTGGATAAGCTCGCGGCTGTCGCGGGATACAGCAAGTACCATTTTTCCCGAACTTTCAAGAAAAAACAAAATATATCCATTGTTCAGTATATCAGCCACAAGAGAATAAAGCTGGCGGAAAGGCTTCTTATAGACCCCACTCTTTCTATCACTGAAGTAGCTATACAGTCAGGATTTTCAAGTCTTACTACGTTTAACAGGATATTTAAAGCAGAAAAAAACTGCACTCCAACCGAATTCAAAAAAATGTACATGGCATCTGCTCATAATAAATAAGAAAACACGTTCATATCATGATAACTGTGCAAGCTTAGAGAACTCATCCTTAACAGCAGGATAAATTTCATCATAAATTCGAAAATATTTCTCGTAAACGGTAACATTTTCTTCAATCGGATTCTGAATTTTAGAAACGCCGACAAGCTTTTCACAGGCATCAGGAACGCTGCCGTAAATTCCTGCTCCTACCATAGCAAGAATAGCAGCTCCAAGCGCAGGTCCTTCCTTGGAAACAGCTGTCTTTACAGGACAAGCGTACAGATCGGCAAGCATCTGCCTCCAAAGTGACGACGTTCCTCCGCCACCGCAAGCCATCATATCCGAAACATCGATACCCATTTCTCGGCAGACCTCAATACAGTCACGGAGAGAATAAGCTACGCCCTCCATAACTGCACGAAGCATATCCTTTTTTGTGTGAATTGCCGAAAGACCGAAGAACATTCCTCTTGCGACCGGGTCAAGGTGAGGAGTACGCTCCCCCATAAGATACGGAAGATATATCAACCTATTTGCACCGATCGGTACTGTCTCGGCTTCCTTGTCCATGAGGAAGTATTCGTCAACTCCCATAAGTCTTGCCGTATCCTTTTCAGCCTGACAGAAGTTATCTCTGAACCACTTGAGAGACAATCCTGCGCCCTGAGTAACGCCCATAATATGCCAACAGCCCGGAACAGCGGCACAACAGGTATGAACTCTTCCCTTAATGTCTATCAATACATTTGACATATGAGCAAAAACAACGCCTGAAGTTCCGATGGTTGTAAAAGCTTTCCCATCGGTAACTACGCCCGTACCTACCGCAGCGGCGGCATTGTCGCCTGCTCCGCCTACTACGATAGTCCCCTCGGCAAGACCAGTCAGCTCGGCTGCCGCCCTGCTGATTTTTCCTGTAACCTCGCACGATTCGTAAACCTTTGCCAGCATTGACATATCAATACCCAAAGCTCTGCATACTTCCTCACTCCAACAGCGGTTCGGAACGTCAAGAAGCTGCATTCCGGAAGCATCGGAAACCTCGGTAGCATATTCGCCCGTAAGCTTATATCTTATATAATCCTTTGGAAGAAGAATGTGACGGCATTTTGAGAAAATATCAGGCTCATTGTTTTTCACCCATAAAATCTTTGCGGCAGTCCAGCCTGTAAGCGCCGGATTAGCCGTTATTTCTATAAGTTTCTCTCTTCCGAGCTTTTCGTTCATTTCATCGACCTCGGCAGCAGTTCTCTGATCGCACCAAATGATTGATCTCCGCAGTACTTCGCCTTTTTCATCAAGCATTACAAGACCGTGCATCTGTCCCGAAAGACCAATGCCTGCTATCTCACTGCTGTTTATCCTGCTTTCCGTGATAACTTTTCTTATAGTTGATGAAGCGGCCTTCCGCCAGTCGGCAGGATCCTGCTCGGCATAGCCGTTTTTCGGCTGATAAAGCGGATATTCTGCCAACGCAGAGGAAATTACCTTTCCCATTTCGTCAAAGAGGACTGTTTTTGTTCCGCTTGTTCCAATATCTATTCCAATTACATAACGCATATTTTTACTCCTTAATCTATTATGACTCTGCCCTCGCTTTTAACGAGGGCAGAACTTTAAGGCAACACCGCACAAAGATTGCACGTCATCTGCTTGCATATTTCCCGTCATATTGCACATAAATCTTTTGACATACGCCAGTATGCCTGCAAGATTTTTGTACAATCTGACGAAAAGTCTGACTTTGCATCTGACGCACAATCTTTGTGTGGTATTGCCTTAAGAATTCATTATTTAAAGGCTGAACATAATGTTATTGAGAACCGACTCAAGCATCTCCTGGCGTCCGCTTGTAAGGGAGTCAGTAACCTCGCCCTTTTCAAGAGCATATTTCTCAATATCCTCAAGCGTAGCCTTTCCGCTGATAATATCATCTCCGATGCCTGTTGTCCATGACGCATAACGGTCATTAACGAAGCTGTCAATTCTGCCATCGGAAATAAGTTTATCAGCGATTCTCAAACCAAGAGCAAAAGTATCCATACCGGCAATGTAGCTGTAAAAAATATCCTCAGGTGTGTATGAGCCACGACGTGCCTTAGAGTCAAAATTAAGACCTCCGTTTGTAAATCCGCCTGCTTTCAAAACCTCATACATACAAAGTGCTGCATCGTAAATATTTGTCGGGAACTGATCTGTATCCCAACCGAGAAGCATATCTCCCTGATTAGCATCAATAGAGCCAAATACGCCGTTGACTCTTGCAACCCTCAGCTCATGCTGGAAGGTGTGCTGTGCCAATGTAGCATGATTAGCCTCGATATTCATCTTGAAATCCTTATCAAGATCGTATTTGCGAAGGAAACCAAGAACCGTAGCCGTATCAAAATCATACTGATGCTTTGTAGGCTCTTTGGGTTTGGGTTCAATGTAAAAATCACCATCAAAGCCGATAGAACGTGCATAATCGACAGACATTCTCATAAGACGAGCCATATTGTCAAGCTCAAGTCCCATATTTGTATTGAGAAGAGTCTCGTAACCTTCACGGCCACCCCAAAATACATATCCCTTTCCGCCAAGCTTTACAGTAGCTTCGATTGCTTTCTTTATCTGAGCTGCCGCATAAGCGAATACATCAGCGGAGGGGGCTGTACCTGCGCCATGCATATATCTCGGATGGTCAAAGCACTTTGCCGTACCCCAAAGCAGCTTCTTTGAAGGATCGGCTTTCATTTTATCTGCAATATAATCCGTAACCTTATCAAGCTCCTTGTTTGTCTCAGCAAGTGAACCGTACTCGGGAGAAAGATCACGGTCATGGAAACAAAAATATTCTATGGAAAGCTTATCCATTATCTCGAAAGCCGCATCAACCTTAGCAAAAGCACGCTTTGTTGAATCAGTCTCGCCCCATGTCTTGTCGGCTGTTCCACAGCCGAACATATCAGTGCCGTCGCCGCCCATTGTATGCCACCATGAAAGAGCAAACTTCAACTGCTCACGCATTGACTTTCCGCCGACTATCTCATCAGGATTATAGTACTTGAACGCAAGCGGATTAACACTATTTTTTCCCTCATAAGATATCTTTCCGATATTTTCAAAAAATTCTTTCATTACATTTGCCTCCGATATTATAAATTGATTTCAACTGACACACAATCCGTACCAACGAGTTTGCTGCTCAGCAAGTCAGGCTGATGATTTCCGGCAAACAGCGTAAACCGTGAACCGTATATTCTGCGCTCACCATTTTCATTTACGGCAGTAAATGCTCTTTCAGGTACGGGGATCTCCACGGTCATCTTTTCTTTCGCCTTGAGGTAAATTCTTTTGAAGCCACAAAGCGAAACGTTTGGAACGGCACAAGCCGAATAGTCTTTTATATAAAGCTGAATTACGTCCTCCGTATCAGTATTGCCCTTGTTTTCGGCAATAATTACAGCAGTACCATCTTGATATCCGATTTCGGTGCAAACAACGTTTGAATATGTAAGACCGTACCCAAATGGGTACAGGATATTATCCTTCGCATATCTGTATGTCCTGTTCTTCATCGAATAATCCGTAAAATCAGGCAGCTTATCCGCTGTTTCGTAGAAAGTTACAGGAAGTTTTCCAGACGGCGAAACATCTCCAAAAAGTATCTTCGCAAGAGCCTTGCCGCCCTCCGATCCGGGATACCACACATGAATAAGAGCATCTGTAGATACCCCCGTATTAACGGAGCTTCCCGCCGCACACACCGTAATAACAGGCTTTCCAGTTTTGAGCACCCTGTCAAGAAGAATTCTCTGGGATTCGGGAAGTCTCAGGTCATTCTTGTCGCCGGAGGAAAATTCGTTTCCTGTGTCTCCCTCCTCACCCTCTATAGTGGAATCAAAGCCAAGGCAAATTACGACAACATCAGCATTTTCTGCAGCCGCTTCCGCTTCTGCATACCTGTCTCCCTCCATTGCAAGAGCTGAGCTTCTGTCTTTATACAAATGACATCCTTCGGCATAAATGACTCTGCCGCTGAAACGATCTTGAATACCTTCAAGAAACGTCACATACCGATCGGCAGTGCCGCTGTAATTTCCCTCAAGGGCGATCCTGCTGTTGCTGTTCGGCCCGATCACTGCAATGGTTCTGATAGTGTTTTCATTAAGAGGAAGAATACCGTTATTTTCCAAAAGCACCATCGAGCGTTCTGCGCATTTTAAGGCTATATCCTTATGTTCCTTAGAAGAAACAACAGAATACAATATATCATCATATTCGGTATTCTTATCAAACATTCCCAGTCTTATGCGCGTTCTCATAAGGTGAATACACGCTTTTCTTATATCGTCCTCAGAAATAAGCCCCATATCAAGAGCGCACATAATGTGCAACGGTGTATATGTACAGCCGCAATTCAAGTCGCAGCCGGCTTTAAGAGCAAGCGCGACAGATTCGATTGAATTTGATGTAAGACCATGATTTTCATGAAAATCACGAATAGCCCAGCAGTCAGAAACAAAATATCCGTCAAATCCCCATTTTTTAAGTTTGCCCATGAGAAAATCGCTGGCACAGGCAGCTTCCCCGTTTACACGGTTGTAAGCTCCCATAACTGCCTCAACCTTTGCGTCCTTTACCAGCGCCTCGAAAGCGGGAAGATAGGTTTCCTCCATGTCCTTTGAAGTAACTTCGGCATTAAACTCATGGCGAAGAGATTCAGGACCGCTGTGGACTGCTAAATGCTTGGCACAGGCTGCCGTCCTTAATACTTTATTGTTTCCTTGTATGCCGTTTACAAATGATTTTCCGTTTTCTGACGTAAGGAAAGGATCTTCTCCATATGTCTCATGTCCTCTGCCCCAGCGCGGATCGCGGAATATATTGATATTCGGAGACCATAAAGTAAGCCCCTTATAAATATCACGATCTCCATGAGCAGAATACGCATTATATTTTGCTCTTGCTTCAATTGAAATGATTTTTGCAGCTTCTTTTACAAGATCCGTATCAAACATTGCTGCAAGACCGATTGCCTGTGGAAACATTGTCGCTGTTCCCGAACGTGCAAGTCCATGCAGACCTTCATTCCACCAGTTATATGCAGGAATGCCGAACCGTTCGATAGCAGGAGCATCATATTTGAGCTGACTTGCCTGCTCCTCAACTGTCATCTCATCAACAAGTGCCTCTGCTCTTTCCTGTGCGGTAAGAGATTCGTCACAATATCTTTTAATTTTCTGTTCCATTTCATACCACCTTTCCCTTTTCACTATATATATTATAATCACTTTTGTTCAAATTAACTAATCAATTTTTGCGTTGACTATTACATAAATTGCTTTCTTTTTTGATTTTTTAGCAAATATTATATTTTTTGCGTAAATTCAAACTTCAGCTTCGTAATGATATAATCTTTTTATTTCACTACAAACTTTCTTATACTGATTTCGATTTGAAGCCTGCTCTGCATGATTCTCAATTTCCGCATAATAGAGTGCAATGGAAGGATCCTTTTTTTTACATGATTCAATAAACGAATCTTCTTATTTTCTTTTCTAAGGATTATTTGATATTATCGTACAAATATAAAAATACATACAATCTATTTAATTAATTTAGGCATATTCTCTTTCCTCACAAGGCAGTTATCAAATGTTGTATAAAGACAAATTTTATCAGTTTCCGAAATAGTATCAGAGTATACTAAGTCCCATATTTCCTTCATAGCGTCCTGTTCCGTAATAGCCATACATCTGCTGCTTTTATATCCCTTTTTCTGTTCAAATTCTTCCGTAGTTTTAATTCCAATTTTCTTTGCATATTCAGGCAGATATGGCGGTAAGTATTTTCCTTCTAAGTACATCCATATTGCCATGCTACCCCTGAAAGCGTTTCGAATATCGGCTGCGCTATAAGCATCACCAGTCTTATCAAAACCAAAAATTTCTGTATAACTCATTTTTCTGCCTCCAATTTATCATCCAATAGTTCCGGATTGTCGTGGATGTTGCCGATAACTTCTAAATCTTCTGGATTGCACTCTGCCAAATCTACAGAATGATTTCCATTATCAGAAATTGGTTTTGCGTTGGCATAGTATCTAACAATACCAATATGCGGCTTACTACTGAATACATTTTGAAATCTACAAATATCCCCCTCAAAAATCTTCTTACCGTTCTTGTCGGTCAAGCCGGTGTATTGTCCGACTGTTTCGGAGTTCACCTGTACACAAGTGCGTTTTTCGGGTATATCTATCGCACAGATACGATAGAAGAATTGAAAACAGGCATAATTGAATCGAGTATGTTGTTATCGCTGAGCAGAGCATTATCACACTGAAAAATTATGCGGCGTCCTTCTTTTGCCGGCATTGAGTGGAGCTCTCCCGGGGGAATTATCAGTATTTCCTTTTCTTTAAGATGATATTCCACATTGTTTGAAATCACGCAGAAATCGTTTGTCAGGGGAATGATTATCTCTACTGCATTATGCCAGTGTATCGGATAAGCTTCTGTCTGGTTATTATCATACAGCATGATGGATCTTTTATTTTCATATTCAATGGTTTCGTAAATTCCGGAAAGATTTTTTATCATTTAAAATCACCTTAAAAGTATAAATCGAATATTCTATATATATTATATATCATTTTAATATTATTTGTAAATAGTTTTCGACGTTTTTTAAGAGGTCGTGCGGAGGGTGAAACTAAAAGAGAGTTAGAAATAGTTGAAAACCAATACTCATATAAATGACCTTTGGCTGATTAATTTCGTGTGTCGATAGATTATCTTCTTGGGAGTATGGATAATCTGACATTTTATTATTGAAAAAATATGTGGAAAGCCTATACCTAAGAACGAGGTATAGGCTTTTATATTATTCAGTTATATGCGACATCCGTATTTTCTATGATGAGATAATCCGGTGAAACAGCCGGAACATAAAATGCTCCATATTCCTTCATGCCCTCGCTGAGAGCATATTCACCTGTCCGTTCAGCATGAAGCTCGATAAGAAAATGATAGTAGGGCAGCTGGTATTTGTAATCCTGGGTGCGTCTGTATGTTATTCCGGTGAATGTCACTTCCTCTGGATCTATGCCATCTGGGAGGCATGCTTCCTCCCATACAGTAGTATGATAATTGCCGCTGAGAAGCTCCTCATATGCCTGTTCATAGCCGATAACAGGGTACATTCCCGTAAATTCAAGGGATGTAAGATAATCATTATAGTGGATATTTGTAAGATTTCCGGTGTACTCTTCACCCACGAAATATAGTTCTCTGAAGCTATAATTTATCAGCGCCGTCAGCGGATCGTCAGAATCATCATAAAGATTATATGTGGCGCTGGGATTAGCGTCATAATTATAATGAATGTTAACAGAGGGTACCGGTGCATATAAGCCAAGAATATTGCCGTATTTTTCGCCAAGATATTTAAGGGATGATGTTACCTGCGCTTTGTCATCATTTTTCAGCGAATAGACGCCAAACTCATCAGGAAGATCAACGGCGTTTTCAAACTCAATGCTTATATTGCCGGATGAGGTCATTTTCAGCTTGATATCTCCGGCGGTGGCTGAGAGATCACAGTCATATCTGTTGTCATAACTGGAGACATACTCCTCGTCGGTGAGTTGTGCTGCAATGTCTTTCAGCTTTTCATCCATTTCTTCAATGGAATAAGCATCTCTATTCTGTTCGGATCGGAGAAAGACCGGCAGCTCGGTGAATTCGCAGTTTTCGCGGCTGGGATTTCCGTCCAGCACGGTTGAGATATCATAGGTCATAAATCCATCAAAGCCCATTGCACCGCTTTCAAAACCAGACGTTCTGATTATCGGCAGTTCACCGGAAATCTCAGGAAATTCTATCCGCTGACCGTAGGTTTTGTTGTTTTCAGGCAATTCAATTTGCTGGTCGTAGGTTGTGCTGTTTTCAGGCAATTCAATCTGCTGATCGTAGCTTGTGTTGTTTTCAAATACTTTTTTGTCAGGGATAATTTTTGTGCCTTGCCACAGGACGATTCCGGTGGCGGCAGCTCCCATTGCTCCGATAACTGTCCATTTAACGGGACTTTTCCCTGATCTCGCTTTGCTGGGTGCGGCTTCGGCGATAAACTTATCATCAACCTCCCTAAGCTGTTCCATAAGTCTTTCGTTCTTTTTCATAGATAAATCTCCTCCTCTTCAAGAAATTGTCGGAGCTTTTTCCGGGTACGGAGCAGCGACATTTTTACTGCGCCCTCGTTCATATCAAGCTCCTTTGCGATCCTTGTTACAGGGATGATGTACCAGTATCTTTTCATAAAAATTTTTCTTGATCTTTCATCAAGTCCTTGTAAAAAGCGGTTCAGTGCGTCTTTAAGCTCCAGATCTTCCGTAAATGACTTGCCTTTATCTTCGGGAATGCACTCAGTCAGCTCATCCAGACAAATGTCAGTTTCACTACCTTTTCGCTTTTGTGAATTGAACTTGCGCCAGAGTGAAATAGCTGAATTACGTGCTATCCGTCCCAGAAAAGCTGACAGACAGGTAGGCTTTTTCGGCGGTATATTTTCCCAGGCTTTCATCCATGTATCACTGAGACATTCTTCGGTGTCCTCTCTGTTGTGCAGGATATTCATAGAAATAGTACGGCAGTAGCTTTCATATTTTGTACGAGATTCCTTTATAGCTGCCTGAGAACGCTGGAAATACAGCCCGATTATTTCAGTATCGTCCATGTTTTCATCTCCTCTCACTTATATAGACGCAGAATATTATGGGGAGGTAACAGATCTGATATAAAAAAAACGGCGATCATACAGAACCGTTGAACCTCTATACAATATCATAAATATAATAATATAGCAATATCTGTGACCTATCTACTATTTTTATTCAGCAGTTTTACAATGAAAAGCTAAAAAATGGAAAGCTTTCAGGTACAGGAGGGCTTAGTCCTAAAACAATGAAAAATCTTCACAATATGCTGCATAAGGCTTTAAATCAGGCAGTATGTCTTAATATGATTGCAAAAAATCCCTCTGATTTTACCGTTATACCCAAGAATGCCAAAAGAGAAATGAGATTTTTCACAGTTGAAGAGCAAAAGAAACTCTAAGATTTATTATCTGATAAACCTCTTGATATGGCTATACTTCTTGACCTGTATACAGGTATGCGGCAAGGTGAATTGCTGGGATTAAAGTGGGAAAATGTTCACATCGACCTTTCAGGAAGCAGCTATATTAAGGTGGTTCAGACTATAAGCCGTATCAAAAATTATGATGAGGGCAGCGACAAAAAGACTATTCTTACAGTAAGTGAACCCAAAACATCTAACTCTAAAAGAACTATTCCCATTCTTCCGGAAATAGCTGAGAAGCTGTATAACTATAGGCTTTCACAAGAAAAATATATTGCTGAAAATTCTTTTCTTAATACGGAATATGTGTTTATTTCATCAGTCGGAACTATGGTTGACCCGAGAGATTTTCAGCGATACTTTAAAAATCTTCTCAAAAAGCATGATATTCGTGAAATCAATGTTCATGGTCTAAGGCACACTTTCGCTACAAAAGCTTTGGAATCAGGAATGTCCGTAAAAACTCTGTCAAAAATTTTAGGCATTCAAATGTTAGGTTTACTATCCCCGTTCCAAATAGTAACACCAAACCCACGCAGTACCTACCGATAATTATGCTGATAAGTAAAGGGAGATCCTCATGCTTGTATGCAAGGAATCTCCCTAATTTTTTTCAGAAGCCTCATTCAATTTACGTCTGCTAAGTTCACTATCTTCTTGCCATGTTTCTCGGCATATTGTACCGTCTTGTAAGATCCGCCGCTTTTATGCTGAATACAGCATATCATAAGGTCTGATCAATCAACAAGGTTTCTGATACAAACTTGGATAGCCGACTTGGGATGAGCTTCGGCGGACTCGGAACATTTCTCGACTTCATCATAATATTACCATTAAACTACCGAAATCATCATTCAACTACCAACTCTCTGACTGCAACGTTCTTTATCTTTCGTGATACAAGATATGCGAAAACAAAGAAACAAACACAGATAAGAACGATTGGAGCTGCGAACGAAAACGCCGTAAAATCGACTGCAAAGCGTGTAATTCCGATACTGCATAATAGTCCGCTCAGCAGCTTGCCTGAGAACAGCACGCTCAATAATGCGCCGACAACCGACCCAAGAACCGAAGCTATCAGAAATCTTACCGCAAACTGGAAACGCAGATGTTCAGAGGTAAAGCCTACCGCCTTATAAATTCCTATATCTGTCCGTTCCTGTATAAAGGCTTTCGAGCATACCATATGAGTTACGACAAACGCAAACAGCACAGAGAAAACATATATTATCATCTGCATTGCGTTTATTGCAATATCATAGGTATCATCCACCAACTCGCCGCTTACTTCTGCCTCAATAATATCGCCGAATTTTTCGTTAAGCGTGTCGACAATTTTTGTATTAAGACTTTCGTCATCTCCGTTATCTAAAGAAAAACAGCCCCAAAGATTTGCGTCATATCCTATTTTTTCAGAGGCGGCATATGACATTATAAAGGCTCTGCCCGTATCGCTCATTAGTGGAACTGTTCCCGAAATAATATACTTTTCTTTTTCATCCTTCCAGCCGATCGTAACTTCATCGCCTATCTTTAGATCAAATTCGTCAAGCAAAATAGGCGAAACAGCAATTTCATTGTCGTAGATTGGCAATCTGCCTTTGAGAACAGGCATAACTGATGGGTCTTTATAAGTGGTGCAATACATTTCTTCTCCGTCGAAGGAAAAATACGAAGCGTTAAGATAGTATGATTTTTTGATTTTAGAAAAGCGTTCTATCTCATTTTCTATCATTTTATAATCATTATCAGACAACTTTTCCTTTGGAGAAATATCGACCTCAGACACAATTGCGCCCATAGATTCCAACGCTGATTTTGAATTCAGTGCATTGGCAAGCTGCGTTATTGTCATCATAAAAAATATGAGTATTGCAACAATAACAAGAGTTCCTGCGTATCTTCGCTTAGCAGATGTGAATTGCCTTAAAGCAAGACTCGGCGATAAAAATTTTTTGCTTATCGGGACATTCATTCTGCTGTCAAAATAGATTTCTTTCTTTGCACCCGAAATCGCTCTTACGGGAGAAATTTTGTTTATCTTCATTGTGACAAAGAATATCGAAACAGACGACAGCAAAAACAGAGCCGCAAGAATAAGTGCAATAATTCCGGCAGGCACGCTTGTAATTGCAGGAATTGCAGTGATAGCCACAAATATGTTTGAAGTCAGTTTTATAAGCGGAATGCTTAAAGATATGCCCAGAACCGCACCTATCATCTCCGCAAGCAAATACTGATACAAAAACAGCATACGAATCTTATTTTTATTGAAGCCCTGCGCTTTAAGAATGCCGAAGGTCACATAATTCGTTTCAATTTCCACTGAAATGCTATGCACTGTAACGATTACAACAATTACCAGCAAAAACATTACAAACACTATCAGAACGGAAGAAATTATTTCGGGGAAAAGTGTTGTATAATGTATTGACATATCATTTGTCAAAGAACCTATAGACATATTGGTAACGCCTGTGTCGAGATTAAGCTGTCGGCGGAATTGTCCGTTGGTAAGGGTGCAGTCGTCGGCTTTGTAAATTTTAAGTTTCTTACCTAAGCCGTGCTTATCCTCTGTTTCTGCTTCTGAAACAGAGGATGATATTTCCGAAAAATCCTCATCACTTATACATAAAGTTTTATAGCCAATAACTGACGCACCCATCGTTGGTTTGAGCAATATCCCCTTAACAATAAATTCATGCTCTCCATCTAATGTTTCAAGGGATATTTTTTCTCCCACTTTTCCATGAAGAACAGTCAGCAATCCCTGCGGTACATAGATACCGCCTTTTTGAAGTTCGGGAGTGTTTTCTGCAATACCATTCAAATCTGACTTTAGAAGCCTGATGTTTTCATCGTATCTTGTAATAAACATTGTATTGCTGTGATCTTCATTACCCATTGTCGCTTTTTCAGACAATATGGAATCTGCAATATCCACGCGTTTAACTCTGTCATCGCTTTTTATTTTTTCAACCAGATTGTCGGTAAGATTATTGGAGCGATACATTACAAGCAAATCAGAAGTATCACATATTTCATGAGCGTTATTAACCCCTTTGGAAGCGCTTTCCTTGATGCTTAAAATCGTTGTAACGCTCATTGTAATAATTAGTGTGAGCAGAATAACGCTCACGAATGAACCCTTTTTGCGGCGGATATTCGCCTTTAATAAAGTTAAAATTTCCATATCCGCACCTCACCATTCAAGGGAGGTAAGCCAAGCGTTTACCTGTGTTTCTCTTGATTTTTCCTCGTCAGGATCGTACGGTGGCAAAGAAAGCTCGCCGATGATCTTGCCGTCCCCGATATAGAGAAGTCTTGTTGAACGCAGTGCGGCTTTAATGTCATGAGTGACCATAAGAATGCTCTGCCCCGAACGGTTAAGCTCCGTGAGCAGATTCAGTACCTCGATAGTATTTTTACGGTTGAGAGCGCCTGTAGGCTCGTCCGCAAAGAGCAGCTTCGGACTGTTTATGACCGCCCTTGCAATGGCACATCTTTGCTGTTCACCGCCCGAAACCTGCGACGGAAGATGAGTTTTGATGTGGGAAATGCTCATCTGTTCAAGCAGATTTTCCGCTTTTGATTTTACATCTGCGGAGGACTTTTCCTTATTCAGATAGCCCGGTACGGCGATATTTTCAAACAGTGTGAGATTGCTCACAAGGTGCATCTGCTGAAATATAAAGCCAAAATCCGTGTATCTGAGTTTTGCAAGACCCTTTTCGTTCATAGCAACGAGGTCTGCGCCGTTGTAAATGACCTGCCCTGCAGTTGCTCTGTCCATGCCGCTGAGAGAATAAAGCAAGGTAGACTTTCCCGAGCCGGAGGCTCCCATTATAACAGTGAAATCTCCCTCGTAAAGCTCAAAATCAACGTTGGAAAGAATATGTATCTGTCCGCCGTTGTGGGCAAAGCTTTTGCAAAGTCCCTTTGCCGATAGAATGGTATTTTTCATAAATTAACTCCTTTTTTCTGATTATAATTCAATTTTATCAGAAAAGATATTAAGAAGTCCTTAAGAAGTCTATTGAATTATTGGCAGACTGATAATAGCCTCCAATCCGTCCGAATGATTATGCAGCAAAACCTTGCCGTGCATCTGGTCTGCAATGTATTTCACGATATATAAACCAAGACCCGAGCCTTGCTCGTTTCCGCAGTTTTTTCCACGATAAAATTTATCGAAAATAAAAGGCATATCCTCGTCGGGAATTCCTCTCCCGTAATCGCGAAAATGAATCTCAACGTTGCCGTCCGACTGCGTGACAAATACGTCAATGTGGAACTTTGCATACTTTCTCGCATTGTTTATAAGATTTTCAGTAATCTGCACAAGCCTGTTTTTATCGGCAGAAACAACCGCAGTAAAATTCGGATCCATGAAGCGTACATCGTTCTGCTCCGCTGCGATTTCTCCCACAGCGTTTTCAATAAATCCACAAAGCTCAAATCTTTCCGAATTTATTTTCAGCTTGTCAAGATCGGACAGGGAGTGAAGAAACAGATCGTTTGTAAGCCTTGAAACCTCGTCGCACTTTTTCATTATTACAGAGAGATATTTTTCACGTTTCTCGGAAGTGCTGTCCATATTTGCTTCAAGTCCTTCTGCATAGGCTCTTATAGAGGAAATAGGCGTTTTGATGTCATGGGAAAGCGTTGCAATAACTGTCTTGTTGTTTTCGATAGCCTCACGCTCGCAGGCACGAGACTTTGTGATCTCACGCCGCATACTGTCAAACGCCCATGTAAACGCTCCAAAATAGTTTGAACGCTCATAATTCAGCGGAATTTCAAAATTTCCCTGGGCTATCTTTTCAGCGAAATCCTTCATCTTATCGAACGGACGAAGAATTGCAAAATAAATATACCCGAAAACCGTAAGTAAAAACGCAAGAGAAATTCCGCACATTGCAATCGTGCGTTTGTCACGGTGATATCCTGCGTCGGATTTTCGCAAACTTTCCTGTAGCTTTGCAGCTTTTTCTGCGGCTTGATAAGTTCGTCCGGAATTGATCAGTTGTTTTAATTCATTAGCAGCAACAATCTGCTCAGATTTTACGTCCTGAGGATTTACTATTCTGTCGGAAATCAGAAAGTAGGCGGTTATTGCAATAATCACTGACGCAAATACTGTCGCCGCACATATAAGCTTGTTTTTCATTCCGACACCTCCAGCATATACCCCACCTTGAAAACTGTCTTGATAAATTTCGGCTTTGCTGGATCGTCCTCCAGCTTTTCTCTGAGCCAGCGGATATGAACCGTAAGCGTGGACGGCTCAACCATTGAAAATGCTCCCCAGACCTCCGCAAGCAGCTTGTCCTTTGGTACTGCCGTGTTTTTATGCTCACAGAGATATGCAAGCAAATCAAATTCACGGAGTGACAAAGAAACAGGTGCGCCGTTTTTTTCGACTGTCCGAGCAGTTATATTCACCGACACACTGCCGAACGTCACTATTTTTTCTTCTTCGTTAAATCCATAGGTACGGCGAATAAGCGCATTGACTCTCGACAGCATCTCTTTCATAGAATATGGTTTCGGAAGATAGTCGTCACCGCCGATGTCAAAGCCTGTGATACGGTCGGTTTCACTTGTGCGTGCGCTTGCAAAGATGACCGGAATGGTAGATATCCTACGAAGCTCCTTGCACAGTTCAAAGCCTGTGGTATCAGGCAAATTAATGTCCAGCAAAATGAGATGATAGGTATTCTCGGAAAGCAGTTCAAACGCTCTTTCACTGTCTGCTGCGCAAGTCACGCTGTAGCCGTAGCTTTCAAGCATTTCAGATATGATAAAGGACAAGTCCTCATCGTCATCTATTATTAATATTTGTTTGGGCATTGATTTACATCCTTCTTTTCAAAGCTATCTATACAAAATCTGAAATTCACAAACTGTGATATAATCAAAAATAATAGAAACAGCGAACTTAATAACTCCATTTTCAGTATACAGCAGATACTGTAATTTGTCAAGATTGATCCGTCTGAGCTTTCGTTGTGCCTTATAAACTGGATATCAAAAGAACGGGAAAAACAATCTGTGATAGCAGTAGACGGAAAAATAATCTGCGTAAGCGGAAACAATCAGCGTTCAAGGACAAATTGAAATAAGCAAAGAGGGCATTGTCGTTAAACAATGCCCTCTTGATGTTCCTATAATTATTATTTAAATATGGAATACTATTTTCGTGTGAATTTTGCTATCCTCCAATATTTACTTTAATTTTCTTTTGTACTCTGTTGGA
>CAMWXM010000032.1 GCA_947178195.1 uncultured Ruminococcus sp. | reverse complement strand
ATCAATAAGTTTGCATTATTTGGTCGTTTTTTGACACTATATGGTCACTTATTGGTATTAAATTTGTTTATCATTCTCTGATACTCCTTTTCCTCACTATCTATCGCATTTATAAAAACATCAAAAGCTCGGAGGTGTTCCGAGCTTTAATATGTAGAAAAAATCTTATTTAATTTTATTTCGGCTTTTGTTGATATTGGTATTATATTATTTTGGAGATGTCAAGGGAGTTTTTTTAAAATTTATTGAATAGTTTTTTGGTACACATGGAACAGTATCGGGAACAGTGTCGCTTTTTGACAAAACAAACGCCGTTTACAATTGCTTGTAAACGGCGTAATTACGGGGATTTCATTGGTCTGAGTGACGGGACTTGAACCCACGGCCTCTACCACCCCAAGGTAGCGCGCTACCATCTGCGCCACACCCAGATATTATTAATACAGTATACGCAACTTTTGTGCGGTATTCCCTTCGCAAATAAATTATATCATAATTTAATTGATTTGTCAAGCATAAATTAAGGCAACACCGCACAAAATGTGAATAAGCGTTTGTCAAATGCTTTTTAGTTTATAATCCATTAAGAACCCGTTCCATTATAATTTTTTGCGCCATACATCCAAATCTTATAGCTTATAAAGAAGAACAGACAGCCGATAAAAGGTGAAATCCATGATAATATGGGTATTTCATCAGGGCGCAGTATCACAAGGCTGGGATAATAGGCAATAAAGGCAATAGGTATCACGAATGTGAATAAGAATCGGAATACAGGACTAAATATAGTTATAGGATATTTAGCATAATCCTTGAATTTCAATGACAGATCCAGTACGAAAAATGAATTCTGCATCCAGAAACAGGTTGCGGCTGCGGCATTTTGTAGCGCTATCATAATAAGTGAAGCGGTAAGCAAAAACACTATCATTTTCAGCAGAATCAGCGGCGTAAAGCCAAGTCCTATTTTTGTCCAGGAGTATACAAGAGTACCTATTCCGAATGCAAGCTGTCCCAGACCCTTAATATCAAATACCTCTGATTGAAAATAAAAGAACAAATTAACCGGACGGAAGCAATATTTAATAAAGTCCCCCGAATATACCTGCATACGTAAATTCCAGTTATTGTCAAAAAGACATTGCACAGGCGTCAGCGAAACCAATGAAAAGCCGTAAAGAAACAGCATTTCATAATAGCTCCAGCCGTTAATGGAAGGAAAATTCCTGAACAATATCCAGAAGCTTACAAAGCCTGCAATATTTGTAGCTATCATGCCAATAGTGGATATTATAAAATCGCTGCGGTAGCTCATTTTGCTTTTAAGATCCTGAGCCAATATTTTACGGTATATGCGGAAATAAAATCTTAAATTATTTTTTTTCATACCTCAGCCTCCATTTACTGTTATTTGTCTTAGTGAAGCCTTCCAGAAAATCTTGCTCAGAACAATTGTTATTATACACCACAAAAGCTGTACCCCAAGAGTGGTAAGAAGGTTTTCTGCCGTAGGCGAGCCGTCAAGCAGTATGGAAAGCGGAGCGTTGTATATAGATTGAAAAGGGAGATAATACACAATAGTTTTAAGAGTTTCGGGAAAGAAGGCGATAGGTATAGTCGCTCCCGAAAGAAGCAGTACTATGACCTGTTTCATAATATTTATTCCCCATATAGACTCGGTAAACAGGCATATAGTGCCCACAATAAAATCAATGCTATAATTTATAATAATCGCCATCACTACCGATATAACAAAATAAAGCAGATTTATTCCAAGGGGTATTTGTCCACCTGCAACTATTCCCACAACAATAAATGTGGGTAAAAATGTAAAAAGAAAATTTGTCACAAATGTACCGGAAAATGACCAGAAAAGATAGCTTCTGTAGGGCATAGGCTTTAGCAGATCAAGAACTATTTTTCCTGTTTGTATATTGCGTCCCATTTCCCAAACGGTATACATTTCCATAAAATTAAACAGCGCCGTTGCAAGTACAAGATAGATCATGGTATCTGTAAATGTCATGCCGTTTACTATATCCGTACCGGCAGACGCATAAATTGCCTTCCAGAGATAATACACCACTATCAGATACAAAAGATTTCCGGCAACCATGACCGCCGTTGCGATTCTGAACTGCAACGATTCGATAATGCCAGCCCGTGTAAGGGTAAGGTATTTTTTTAATTTCATTCCACACCCTCCTCATAAATTTTCCTGATAACCTCTTCTGTTGAAATCTCCTCTAATTTCATATCACCTATCTTATGATTTTTTTGTATGGAATTAAGCACTTCAATAACATTGGCGTTTTCCTCGTTTACAAGAATAGATATCCATTCTTCATCATTTGAAACGGAAACGCCAAAATTTTTCAGCTCTCTTTCAAGTACAGATGTCTGCTTTTTAATATCTCCTTCAGGACTGATTTTAAGGGTCCTGTAAGAGCCGAAAAAGCCTTTCAAATGCTCAATATCGTTATCATAAAGCATTTTTCCTTTATCAATAATGACAATACGGCGGCAAAGTGCGTCAACATCGCCCATATCGTGAGTTGTAAGTATGACCGTGGTATTTTTTTCTTTGTTCAGCGCATGTATAAGCGTCCGTATCCTACTTTTCATGGAAACGTCAAGTCCGATAGTTGGCTCATCAAGAAAAACCACTTTAGGGTTATGTAAAAATGCTGCAAGTATATCGCTTAAAGTTCTCTGTCCCAGCGACATCTGGCGCACTGGCTTATGCAGAAGCGGTTCTATGTCCACCAGAGAGCCGTAAAGCTTCATTATACTTTCGTAGTCCTGATTGCTTATTCTGTAAATATCCTTTAATATTTTAAAGGATTCAATCAGCGGCAGCGCCCACCATAGCTGGGAACGCTGACCGAATACGACGCCTATTTCCTGTGCGTTTTTCGAGCGTTCTTTATATGGGATATTGCCGTTTACTGTTATTTCACCTGATGTGGGTTCTAAAACTCCGGTCATCATTTTAATTGTAGTAGATTTTCCTGCGCCGTTAGGTCCAAGATAGCCGACTATTTCCCCCTGTTCTATATTCATTGAAATATTTTCTACCGCATGTACTATCCGGTAATCTCTTGAAAATAAATCTCTTATACTTCCTTTTAAACCTTCATGGCGGTTTAGAACCTTAAATTCTTTTGATAAATTTGTTATTTCGATAATATTCTGCATAGCTTTACCTCGCTTATTATGAACTTTTAATATTGTCCTATAGTAGGACAATATCGCTATAATTTTAGTATATCATAATAATTGTCTTATGTCAAGACAATTATTTTTTTCGGAGAGTGAATAACATGGCAAGAATTATTGATGGTCAGAAAATGAATATAGTTGGCAAAAATGTAAAAAAATTCCGTACAGAAAAGAACATGAGTCAAAAGCTTCTTTCTGATAAATTAGAGACGATAGCCGTATATATCTGCCGTGGTTCGATTTCAAGAATTGAGGATCAGACAAGAACCGTTTCAGATATTGAATTATGGGGACTTTCTAAAATTTTAAAAAAGCCTATACAGGATTTTTTTGAAGATGATTAAAATTCACACCGCACAAAGGCCGTCTGAAGTCCTTGTACGGTGTTGCCTTAAATTATTTAATCTCGCTGAAATTCCCAAGAAATTTAAAATATTCAAGCTCTTCAGAAAGCTCAGCAATAAGTCCCTGCACTTTAGGTTCAGATATATTACCGGTAAAGTTGAGATAAAACATCACATCAAAGCTTCCGTCTGCAAGGGGACGGCTTTCAATTTTAGTAAGATTCATATTATTTACGAAAAATTTTGTAAGCAGCCGATAAAGACTTCCGGTATGATTGGGAAGCTTCAGATTAACGGAAATAGTATCAGCATCCTCTGATACAAGCAGATTTTTTGCAATACAGATAAAGCGAGTATAATTCGGGAGTACATTTGATATGCCCTTTTCTATTATCTCCATTCCGTAAAGCTCAGCGCAACTTTCAGAGCATACTGCTGCACAGTCGCTGCTTTTGCTAAGGCTTACCAATTCAGCGGCAGCGGCAGTATTGACCGATTCCACAGGTTCAAAGCCGTTCTTTTTTATGTACGATGAACATTGACTCAAAGCCTGAGGGTGAGAATAGACCTTTTTAATATCGCCGACTTTTGTACCCTGCTTTACTGCAAGACAGTTTGTTATCTCTGTTTTAACTGTTTTAACAATAAATACATTATGCTTTCTCATAAGGTCATAGGTCTGAGTTACCGAACCTGCCGTTGAGTTATGGATAGGGATAATTCCAAAATCCACCTCGCCGTTTTCAACAGATGAAAAAACATCTTCAAATTCATTATAAAATGTTATTTTATTTTCTGGAAAAAGCTTTCGTGCAGCAGCTTCGGAGTTGGAGCCTGGAATGCCCTGACATCCAATTATATGACTGTCGAAAATTTCAAGCTGAGAAGGCTCAAACATTTTTTTATTATGATATAATTCATTCTGCTGAATAGATTTGCTTATATCCATAATTTCAGTAAAAAGCACTGCGGCAGAATCTTTAAGATGCTCAGGACTGTTGCTGCGAACCTTTTCAATTATTTTTTTTTCTCTGCCTTCCTGAAAAACAGGCAGATTATTTTCTATTTTATAAACAGCGACCTGACGACAGAGCTCCATTCTTCTGGTAAACGCTTTTAAAATATTATTATCCAACTCGTCTATCTCGCTGCGAAGCTGTTCTAAATTCATAAGAAAATTCCTTTCGATATCTGAATTTATTAACCGTACAAAACAAGGCTTGTGTAACTACATGCTCTGTACGATATTTACATGATATAACCTTGATTTTTCATTCCTCAAATTCAAATTCGTCCTCAATAAAAGGAGATTTGATACATGCAAGAGCATCAGGTGAAATAGTAAATTTACCGCTTCTGTATTGTCTTGGGGATATTCCCAAGATTTTTTTAAATGTTTTGGTAAAATAACTTTGAGATGTGAATTTAAGTCGATAGCTTATTTCAGAAACGCTAAGCTTTGTATTTTTCAGCATAACAAGAGAAGCATCAAGCTTTCTTATGAGAATATATTTGCTTATTTTTTCACCGGTGGCATTTTTGAAAATATGTGAAAGATGAGACATAGTTATACCCAGGTGTTCAGCGACCACTGTAAGAGTGATCCTTTCATCAATATGAGAATTTATAAACTTTATTGCGTTAATAACTTGGACAGAATTTATTCCACGGAATCTCATTTCATACATACAGTTACAGAATTCTTCCATGGCCTTTGTATGCAATTCCTGTATCTCTTCCATATTGTCAGATGCGTCAGCCATTTCAATATATTTATCTTCCATAGCACAGACTTCCTCGGAGGGCATACCGCCTTCAAAGCAGAATCTTGCCATCATAGAGACTGCTATGACAAAATGATATTTTAAATTTACCAGATCGTCTTTATTGTATCTTGTATCTTCTTCGCCGCACAAAGGAATTAAGTTAGCCTTTGCCATATCAATATTTCCGGTACGAATGCTTTCATAAAACGCAGTTTTTTTATTGTAAAGTGATTTTGATTTATTATCCATATTATGCAAACCTCATTTGTATTTAACCTGTAATTCTGACCTTTTTTATTTAAGAATAGAAGTGAATCTGCTCATTATCTCTGATATTTTTATCTGCTGAGGACAAACCGCTTCGCAGCTTCTGCAGCCAACACAAGCGTCAGGCTGCTTTTCTTTCGGTATCACTGTAAGCGCAGCAGGAGCTAAAAATCCGCCGCCGCTGAAGCTATGTTCGTTGTAAAGTCCCAGAAGATTTGGTATATCCAGCTGCTGAGGACAATGTGTGGTGCAGTAGCGGCAGCTGGTGCAGGGAACAGTATTTACCGTAAGCATTTTTTGCGCCATTTTCATAAGTTCAGACATTTCCTTGTCGTCAAGTGGCTTTTCGGTTTCAAATGTATGTATATTTTCCTTTGTCTGCTCAAAGTCGGACATTCCCGAAAGTATCATTGTGACCTCCGGTATAGTCTGTAAAAATCTGAATGCCCATGCCGGTATTTTCTCATCAGGACGCATGCTTTTAAGCAACTGTTCATTTTCATCAGAAAGCTTAGCCAGCTTTCCGCCTCTTACCGGTTCCATGACCCATACGGGGATATTGTGCTCTGTAAGAATCTGCACCTTTTCTTTGCCGTCCTGGAAGGTCCAGTCAAGGTAATTTAACTGAAGCTGACCAAATTCCATATTTTCGCCATAAGCGTCAAGAAAACGCTTTATTACCTCACAGCTTCCATGAGCAGAAAATCCCAGATGACGGATCCTGCCGTTTTCCTTTTGCTTTAAAAGATAATCGTATATGCCGTATTTCGAGTCTAAATATTCGTTGATATTCATTTCGCACACATTATGGATAAGATAAAAATCAAAATAATCTACCTGACATTTTTCGAGCTGTTTTTCAAATATTTCCTCCACTTTATCCATATTTGAAAGGTCATAGCCGGGGAATTTTGAAGCCAGATAAAAGCTGTCTCTGGGATATTCCGATAGGATACGTCCCATAGCAAGCTCTGAATTTCCAGCATGGTAGCCCCAGGCGGTATCATAATAATTCACGCCGTTTTTCATAGCATATGCGACCATTTCGGCTGCTGCCTTTTCATCAATCTGAGAATCGTCTCCATTTATTACTGGAAGTCGCATAGTTCCCATTCCGAGAGCGGATAATTTTATGTTTTGAAAATTTTTATAGATCATTTTTTTCTCCTTATCTGAATTGGTTCTGAGTTTCATTATAGCTGTATCCTATTTGTGAAAGCTTGTCGATTATGACGCTTTCATCAATATTATAGTCGTCGCATAGATCGGTCAGACTTTTATATTTATCTCTGAGCATGGTGTTTATATAGCTCAGGAGTATAGCAGGGTCATTGGGCAGTTCCATAAAGCTTCCTTTCTTATTTTGACAGCAAGATCCGTTTAAGAGCAACAGCGTCAAAAGCATTTATTTTTTTATCTGAGGTAAGGTCAGCTGCGGACATATCGGTAACTTTTTTGATTTTCTTGATCAGATATTTCTGAAGCATTATAATATCGGCAGTGGTTATATCGCCGCTTTTATTCACATCGCCAAGTCCTGCGCTTAAAACAGGAGTAGAACCGTCAGGTTCTGTACCACCTATCAGCTTTCCTCCAGAATAAACGCATATATAAGGCGCTTTCTGCATCTCGCCGCTGTAGCCGTCGTATTCTCCGCTGGAAATTTCAAGCATATCCTTGCGGCTCCAGTCGTCGGAAGGATCCCATGAGGGTTGCCAGCTGCCTATCTGAAGCTGATATTTTTTATTTGAATTTGCAATCGCATAGCCATCCCATGTGACCTCGATGTAATAGATGTTATCCTTATAGAGGGTCGGACCTGTCAGAACTCCGTCATAATCGGTTTCTGTCTGGCATTGGTCATATGTTTCACGCATGGTTATATTTGAAATATTCGTGCCTGTGGCGTCAAAATAGTATCTTACCGAAACGTCTTTATATGCTTTTATGGAATCGGTACAAACGTACATAGTAAGGTTTGTACTGCCTATACTACCTTCACTGTTTGTCTGCAGATTATCCGCAAATACACCTTCTACCCAGAAATTATTTCCGCCTTCTTCACCGTTTTCACCGCCCTGGTCTACTGGAGGAAAGTCAGGAGTGACCTGCATAGATGAATCGCCGAACATTTCATAAAGTCCTGCGCATGCGCCTACAAATGCAGCGTTGTAGTCGACGGTAACTTCGTTATAAATCCAGTCGGCAGTAGTGTCATTGTGTTTGTCCTCAGCATCAGGTCCGCCTACCAGCGCACCGTAAAGTACATGCTTCTGTGGACGGGTATCTTCGCATTTTGTAAGTCCCGAAGAGGCTCTGTGGTGAGGAAATTTAACGGCGTTTTCATTGTAGCCTACCACATAAGCCGTACCTGCGTCATTGTCGCCTAAAAGATATTCCATTTGTCTTTTTGCCCATTTGCTGGATTCGCTTGGCTTTCCGTTATTTGTATATTTATCGTAAACCAAAGCGGCAAGCTGTGCGGCAGTATTGTATCTTGCCGACCCCCATGTGCTGAGGAAGAAATAACCCTGAGGGGAAAGAGTACCAAGATTTCCAGAATAGCAAGCCTCTGTCTGTTCTTTTATCTTGCTCCAGAAATCGGTTATTTCATAGGAATTTTTGCCGCTAAGCTCCATATAACGCTCAATAACGCTTGGATCCTTATCGTTTTCCTCGGCAATAAGACATACTGCACCTGTCCAGACGTCGTTCCAGCAATGAACATAGGTAGGAGGAGCATAATAATCGTTCTTTAAAATTCCCAGCGACTGGTCAAGATAATTCTTATCACCGGTAGCTTTATAAAGCCACATACCAGCCCAGCAATAATCGTCCTCCCATTTTGAGGAGAGATAATATGCCTTTGGTCCGTCGGCGTTATCGCTTAAAAGCTCGTCTGCGCCATCGCCGAATTTTTCCTTGCTGTCCTGAGCAAGCTTGAAAAGAGCTTTTGCATATTTAAGATTTTCTTTGGCATATGCAGGGTCGGTTTTTTCAAAATTAAGATAGTTAGCCGCAAGAGAAGCTGCGGTTGCGGCAAGATAATCTATCTGCGGCTTATCAGGGGTCAGGAAAAATCCTTTACGTGGCATATCGTCGATCTCGGGAGCGTTCCAATAAGCATGGTCAATATCGCCATCTCCTACCTGATAACAGAATGCAACCACCTCGCCTTTATCATCTAAAAAAGTGCATCTCATGAAATAATCGTTAAAATATCTTAAAATAGTTTCAATATGGTCGTTCTGTTTTGTGTTGGCATAGGCGTCCCTGAATTCGTAATATCCCCAACCCAGAGTTGAACCGGAATACGCTTCCGGCATACCGAATTCCACATGGTCTCCTGCATCGTGCATACCGCCGGAAACGTCAACGAAGTTGTCGCCGTCGGGGTCAAGATATTTTTTATTTTTGGAAATAAATTCAGCCGAAAGATTAGTATTTTCGGTATCGAGAGGTAGAACAGCGTCGTACGTATGGCAATCGCCTCTCCATTTAAAACGAGTGTTTTCATCAACGTCATTGCCGCACATGTTCGCATCGTAAAAATAAATAGAATACTGAAGAGCCTTTGCAAAGTTTTCGTAGTCTTCCGCTGCCGAAGCCGGTAAATTCACATTGGGAAGTGAAGAGGCCAGCAATGTAGATGAAATGCCAACGCTTAAAACAGCTGCTGAAATTTTTTTGAATATTTTCATATTTATCCTCCATGTTTAAAGTTAAGACAATATCGCATAAAGCCTTCAGGCGATCTTTGTGCGGTGCTGTCTTAGGTCATACCGTACAAAATTTACATAATATTTCATATAGTTATTATAGCATATTAAAATATACTTTTCAAGGGAAATACAAATTAAATTTGTGCGATAGCTGATTTATTGCAAAGACAAATTTAAAGCAAAAAAAGTCCCCGGAAAATCCGAGGACTTAATGTATTGTAATTTTAGTAAATTACTTGAGTTCGATAGTTGCACCTGCTTCTTCGAGCTTAGCCTTGATTTCTTCAGCTTCTGCCTTAGCAACGCCTTCCTTGAGAGCCTTAGGAGCTGATTCAACAACTTCCTTAGCTTCCTTAAGACCAAGACCGAGAACGTCCTTAACTGCCTTGATAACAGGCATTTTAGCATCACCGAATGAAGTGAGAACTACGTCAAATTCTGTCTTTTCTTCAGCACCGCCAGCTGCACCGCCAGCTGCAGGAGCTGCTGCAACTGCTGCTGTTACGCCGAATTCGTCCTGAATAGCTTCTACCAATTCTGCAAGCTCGAGAACTGAAAGAGCTTTAATATCTTCAATAAACTTTGTGATTTTTTCTGAAGCCATGATTAATAATCTCCTTTTATTTTAAATTATGTTTGAAATACGGCAGCTATATATGCCGCTGTAAAAATTATGCTGCTTCTTCCGACTTGCTGTCTGCAACAGCCTTGAGAATAGCGGCAAGACCCTGAATAGGACCCTGAAGTGAACCAACAAGCTGTGCAAGAAGAACGTCCTTTGATGGTATCTTTGAAAGAGCGATAACACCCTTTTCATCATAGATTTCACCATCGACCATACCTGCTTTAAGGTTGAATTTACCCTCCATTGCTGAAGCATATTTACCTAAAACTCTTGCAGGAGCTGTCTGGTCTTCATTTGAAACAGCGATAGCGGTTGTTCCTTCAAGAACATCATCAAATCCTTCGATTCCAGCATTTTTAAGGGCAAATTTAAGAAGTGAATTCTTTTCAACTGAATAATGAACATTTTCAGCTCTTAAATCACGTCTGAGCTTAGTATCTTCTTCAACAGTGATACCCTTGTAATCAACAAAAACAAAAGAAACTGCGTTTTTGAGAATATCTGTAAGCTGTTCAACCTTAGCCTTTTTTGCTTCTAAAACCTTTTCGCTCGGCATTATATTTTCACCTCCGATTATTTGAATAATCGTATTATATCGGATAATGCAAAACCCTTTTCACAGAGGAAAAGGGCATAAATAATTCAATATTTAAATGCAAATTCCTCGGCTGGATTTATGGCATTCGCCACCAACTGTCTTTAGAATACGATTGTGTCTTAACAACTTTTACATTATATCATATTATTTTTGGTTTGTCAAGCTTTTTTTAATAATTTCATGGATATTAATTTTGATCAACACCCCATCATCACCCAAGGAGTTGTCGAGATTCTCTGTGTGATGATGCCTGTATTTTTTATAAGCAATATTAAAGCTTATTCTCAGATTTTCGGAAGTGTATCAACGCTTGCTTTGATTTCCTCATCTGTAGGAATATAGTCGGTCATCGTTCCATCATTAAATTTCTGATAAGCGTACATATCAAAATATCCCGTACCTGTAAGTCCGAAAAGTATTGTCTTTTCCTCTCCGGTTTCCTTACATTTCAGCGCCTCGTCAATAGCGACCTTAATTGCATGGCTACTTTCAGGTGCAGGAAGGGTACCCTCTATTCTTGCAAATTTTGTTGCCGCTTCAAATACTTCAGTCTGTTCAACCGAGCGTGCTTCTATAAGACCCTGATCGTAAAGCTCCGAAACTACAGCGCTCATTCCGTGGTAACGCAGACCGCCGGCATGATTAGCGGAAGGAATAAATCCGCTGCCTAAAGTGTACATTTTCTGAATAGGGCAGACTTTACCGGTATCACAGAAGTCATATCCGTAAACGCCTCTTGTAAGAGAAGGACAGGAAGCCGGTTCGACAGCAATAAATTTATAATCAGCTTCGCCTTTAAGCTTACGTCCCATAAACGGCGAAATAAGTCCGCCAAGATTTGAGCCGCCTCCTGCGCAGCCGATAATTATATCAGGCTTTATATCATATTTATCACAGGCTGTCATTGATTCAAGACCGATTATCGACTGGTGAAGCAATACCTGTGCCAGAACTGAGCCTAAAACGTATCTGTAGCCTTCTGTACCTACAGCAACCTCAACCGCTTCGGAAATAGCGCAGCCAAGAGAACCGGTCGTTCCGGGATGCTCTGCAAGAATTTTTCTTCCTACCTCTGTGGTATTCGACGGAGAAGGTGTTACCGACGCACCGTAGGTTCTCATTACCTCACGTCTGAACGGTTTTTGTTCATATGAGCATTTTACCATATAAACCTTGCAGTCAAGATCAAAATATGAACAAGCCATAGAAAGAGCAGTACCCCACTGACCAGCGCCGGTTTCAGTAGTAACGCCTTTCAGTCCCTGTTTTTTAGCATAATAAGCCTGAGCAATCGCACTGTTTAGCTTATGGCTTCCCGACGTATTGTTACCTTCGAATTTATAGTAAATTTTTGCCGGAGTGTCCAATGCCTTTTCAAGGTAATATGCACGTACCAGCGGAGACGGACGGTACATTTTATAAAAATCAATTATTTCCTCAGGAATATCAATATATGGGTCAGTTTCGTTAAGTTCCTGTTCAGCAAGTTCACGGCAGAAAACCCCGCTCAGTTCGTCAAGAGTCATAGGTTTATGAGTTGCCGGATTCAAAAGCGGCTCAGGCTTTTTCTTCATATCCGCTCTTACGTTATACCACTGCTTAGGAAGCTCGGATTCTTCCAGATAAATTTTATAAGGTATGTTTTTGCTCATAATAATCATTTCCTTTCATAAATAAAAAATCCTGTCCCATAAATATTATGGGACAGGAGTATAAACATTATCCTGCGGTACCACCCAAATTGGCTTAAAAAGCCCTCTCGGTCAATGTATTAATACATTTCTGCCTTGATAACGGGAGCAGATGCCCGTTGACTGCTACTGACTAAAGGCAACACCACACAAAGATTGCCTGAAGCTTTCGGTCACCCTCGGAAGTCCATTCGTTAAATTTCTGAATAATGCCTTTCACCAACCGGCATCTCTCTGAAAAACATGAAAAATAACTACTTACTCTTCTTCAACGGTTTAAATAATTCATTTAAAGCTCTGTTTTCATTTTCAATGTCCGTAAAGACAATTAACATCGTCAACGGTTATATTATAACAGATTATACATAATTTGTCAAGTTTTTTTGCCTTATATATTATGCCTATATTTTCAGCCACACAGTTTTGATTCATATATTTCACCAGAAATATTCGCACATATTGCTTCAGAATGGTCTGTAAACATTCCATCGAGATCATACATAAAAAATAATTCGCCGTCGATAGAAATATCAATAAAACAGATGGATATTCTTTTCATGTATTCTTCTTTAGTTATCGCATGGGGCTCTTCTTCGTTTTCGCCGTAGCCTCCGCCCCATATTTCTATCATGCCTTCTTCGTTAATGTCGGAATTATCAGCAGAATATTCCTTTAACCGCTGCTCCCAATCCTGCATATCATCACATAGTTTATGCAGGATTTCAAGAGCTTTCACGGCTGTCGCTTCCGTTCCGGGATCTTTTTCCAAATACACGCCGCAGTTTTCTTCATCACACCATTTGATATGTCCATCAAATTTATCGTCAAGCACAGGATCTATTGAAAAATCTCCCAGTTGGTCATGTATAACTATAGTTCTTTCTTCAATTTCCTTCCGCTTTTTCTTATTGATACGACCGCTTATAACGCAGTATATTATTATCGGCAAAAACCAGAGGACTGTTACTATAAGAGGAACTTTTAAAGGGATCAGCGGATCATCACCAATGGCAACGAGATACAAGAGACAAAGAAGTACGAATATAATAAACCATATCCATATTAGAACTGTTTTTAATGTTTCTAATATTGCTCGTTTTTTTCTATATTCCATATTACATAAGTTTCCTGATGTTATTATTTGATTTTAGTAAGCTTAATGCTTGAAAGTGTCATATTGCAGGAATCAACACCGCCTACTAAAAATTCAATAGATGCGTTTTCGTCCTTATCAGAGCATACAAAGGTAGTAGAGTAATGTTCCTTTGAAGTACTTGTTTTAAAGGTATCGCTGAAATAGCTTTTGCTTCCAACAATCTGAACGGTCATATCAAATTCCTTGCCGGTAACGCAGTCAAATTCAAGACGATATTCGCCGCCTTTTTTAAGACCAATTCCTGACAATACCCCTTTTATATCCTCAGGACTGCTGCCGCCGGTCACGGTATTGATGTTAAATGATTTGTCATATCCAATATATGGGAACGCATTTGCGCCGTTATCTTTATTTATGACCATATCGTATGTGGCTTCTCCGGCAACGTCAAGTCCTACCTGATCAGACTCGATTCCAAGAGCGTTGCATATTTTATCTGCAAGTACGTAAGAAATATTCTGTTGAGTCAGCTCAGAAGGGTGATAGTCTGAACCAAATCCGTCAGCCTGAGTATGCATCACAGCCTGATAGAACATGATTTTTTTATCGCCTGTTTCGGTTTTATACTGTTCAACAGCCTGACCTGCATATTCATAAATATTCTGGAAGTCCATAGTGCCAAGAGTACAGATAATATATGCGTCACTGTTCTTTTCTCTGACAGTTTTAAGGAAATCTACATATCCGTCCATATATTCCTGTGCACGGTCAGGATCATTTGCGCCGCTTGCTGCGATATAGCTTGAATCGTTAGTGCCGAGATTTATTACTACCACATCGTTTTTATGTGATTCAAAATCCCATTTTTCAGCATATCCGGCCTGTTTGCTTGCTACCTCATAGCAATCTGGAATCAAGCTTTCCGTATTTTTTTCACCAGAAGTATAACCGGATATTATACCGTGTCCGCTGTAGCATACCGTATTATAATCTGCACCAAGCTTCATAGCTGTGAGATAAGCGTAGGATTTGGTAAAGTTTTCAGTAGTCGTCTTAAAGCCGCTTCCTTCTCCTTCAACACCGTAAGCACATGTGATCGAGTCGCCTATAAATTCAATACAAAGATTACCTTTAGCAACAGGCTTTACAGGCTTTGCCGCACCTGAGGAAACATTTATTTTGTTTACGCCTATTGCACCGTACATAGCCTCTGACAGCATAATCACCTTTACTTTTTTTGTTACCGAGGATTTGCCTTCAAAAAGCTTTACAGTTTCTTCCTTGCTGTCCATAGTTTTATCCAGTATCATTTCATCGTCAACAAATACGGCATATCTCGGACGGTAATCCTTATCCGCATTAATTCCGTTGTCGCCGGCAAGTACCAATTCAGCCGATTCGCCTGTTACATTAAATTCTGCGGCAGAACCGCTCTGTACAAGCCATGTGATATCGTCTTTTATAACATTTCTTCCTACAAGCTTCGTATTTTCAGCCGTTGCTTTCCATGAAGTGCTTTTAACATCTCCCAATTTTTCACCCTCAGATATTAATTTTCTTTTGAGCATTATCCAGTCAAATACATTGATTTTACTGTCGGAATTCATGTCAGCTGCATTAAAAGCATTCTGATATTTCTTTAAATCATTTTTCTTTACAAGAAATTCTCCCAGAAGTACCAGATCGGATAGGTCAACATTTTTATCGGAATTTATATCGCCTTTTAAAATTTCTGTTTTGTCGTTATTCGTACTATTTGTATTATCCGTATTATTTGTATTTTTTTTGTACACATTTTCATACATTGTTTTTGCCCACAGCTGACGCATTCCGTCATAGCCCTCCGAGCTTGGGTGAACACCGTCTGAGCTCAGAAGGTCGGGATTTTCACGGAAATAGCTGTCAAAATCAGGACCTTTTACCACCTGAGGATAATCCTTATAAATCTTATCCACCATGTCGTTATAGCTGTCAAGGTAGCTGTTTACTCCGCTTTCGGTCGAATATGGGATTTTAGGCACTATAGGTGTTTTACCTGATGCCAAAACCTTTTCAACCATGAATGCCGTATTTTCATAATATTTCTGTGCACCTGTCTGATTGCCCCATGCATCGTTTGTGCCATAAGCGATACTTACATATTTACCGGGGAAGGTTTTAAGCCAGCGTTCAATATTTGCAGCTCCGTCAGTACTGAAAATACCGCCGATACCGCCGTTTTCTTGGGCAGGAAAATATCTGCTGTCAAGCTGGTTTACATATTCGGCATAACCTGTGCCATAGCAGTTCATCATGCCGCCTGCCGTGATAGAGTCGCCGAAAAATATCCAGCTGTCCTCGACTCCGTCAGAAACATTGTGAATATCAAGATTTATCTGAACGCTCCCACTGGTTTTTCCATCGGCTTTTTTAACGTTCATTCTTATCCAATTATAGCCTTCCATATTTACGATATGCTGACGAGAATGGAGGGTATTTTCCGCAACGGTATCTACGACCTCCCAGCCGCTTTCGGGATATTTTCCGCCAGCTGCTTTATTTACTTCTATGGTGTAATCTGTAGGCATGCCGTTTGAATTCTGATTTACAACGGTATAATCATACTGTCCGGTTGCGTTATACCAGGCTGCAATCACTTTTTTTCTCTGTTCGGACGGGATATCCGACAAATCATAAGCAAGATAATCCGAAGCCGTACCTGACCAGAACGAATAATAAAATGCGTCGTTTGCCGAAGCAGCCGTCGAGGGACTTGATTGGGAATAAGCAGGGCAGTTCCGGCTTATTACAGGATTGGGTAAAGAATCTGCAGAAACGCTGAGACCAGCAACAGCCGACGATGCAGTAACGGCAACTGTTACAAATACCGATAACATTTTTTTAAATTTCATTTTTTGACCCTCCATATGTTTTAGTACATAAATATGCCTTAAGGCAACACCGCACAAAGACCGCCTTAAGGCTTTGTACTAAATCTACTTGCATATTTTTCGTTATATTGCACATAAATTCCTTGAAATACGCAAGTATTCCTTCGAAATTTCTATGCCATCTAACGAAAAATCTGACTGCGTATCTTCAGCACAATCTTTGTGCGGTATTGCCTTAAA